>JAOASC010000044.1 GCA_025210295.1 Flavobacteriales bacterium
CAGCCTATAAAGCAGCGCACGATGTTATCCCAACTGAAACACGTCCACAAGCCGAGATTGATAAGATCAATGAAATCTTAAAAAATCGTTCAGGTAAAGCCGAGTATCAAAAAATTATAGATAAAGCAGACGAGTTGTTTGCCGCAAAGAATTATGAGAAATCCAAAGGTTTATTTGAACGTGCCAAAGGATTAAATCCCGACGATAATTATCCACCACAAAAGATAGCCGAGATCGATAAAATACTAGCCGACTTAGCGGCTGCAAATGCCGATGCTGCTGCACAAAAAGCGTTACGAGATAAATACGACGGCTTAATGTCAAAAGCAGACGGATTAAGAGACTCTGAGGCTTATGAAGAAGCAAAAGCAGCCTATAAAGCAGCGCATGATGTTATCCCAACCGAAACACGTCCACAGGCCGAAATAGACAAGATTAATGTATTATTGAAAAAGTTAGCATCAAATACAGCTGAAGAACAATATAGAAAAATAGTATCAAAAGCAGATGAGTTATTTGAAGCTAAAAACTATGAGAAAGCAAAGGGGCTGTATGAACGCGCAAAAGGATTAAAACCATCTGATAACTATCCTCCAGCTCAAATTTCTAAAATAAATGACATTTTAGCTTCAATGGCATCCGCAGAAGAGTTAAACAAAAAATACCAAGAGTTTATTACAAAAGCTGACGATAAATTTGATGCTGAACAATATAAAGATGCCTTGAATAATTACCAATCTGCATTAAGTCTAAAGCCTAATGAAGCTTATCCTAAAAAACGAATAGAGGAAATCAAAAAACTATTAAATAAAAAAGAAGAGCCAGTAGCTACTGAACCTGGAGAAATACCTAAATATGTTTTTGCTGATTATGGAGAAGAGGTTTCAGATTTAGATGAAGCTACTGCTGATAATCTATTGCAAAACGCTCAGATTAATAAAGATGATAAGCGACAAGAACAAATGATTGATCGTAAAGAAAGAGAATTTGCAACTAAAGGTGAAGATGTGGAAGATCAACAAAATAAAACGGATGATTTAAATGAAGAGCTAACAGGTTTTGAAAATAAAATTAGTGAAGAGCGAGAGGCTTTAAATGAATATAGCAAGGAAAATATACCTGAGGTAGAAAATTATAAAATCGAAAAAGAAGAACAGGCTTTTGATAAGCAAGAATCATCAAAAGAATATACTTATGATATTGATGCAGCAAATGTTGATTTTAAAACAGAGCGAACACTTCAAAATATAGCATCAAGTGATAAGAGTAGGGAGAATGTTCCAGAAGTCGCAGCTTATAAAAATGAAAGAGCTAACGGGCAGTTTGATTATGACCTTGACAGGAAAGAAGTAACGTACGGTACATTCGAAGCAGGAGAGCGTTTGCAAAAAGATAGAACATTAGCTGAAATTGAAAGTAACACCAAGAGTAGAGAGAATGTTCCAGAAGTTGCAGCCTATAAAAATGAAAGAGCTAACGGGCAATTCAATAATGATCAAGCAGGAAAAGAGTCTACCTATGGTAACTATACTGAAAAAGAAAAGTTAATTGATCGTTTCGAAGAAATTTATGAGACATCAGATGTCCCACGAGAAGAAAATTCTGCTGAACTTGCTAATTATCAGAAAGAGCTGAATTTCCAAAGGTTTGAAACAAATGAGGGGGCAAAGGAAGAGACTTATACTAATGCAGATGCGCATGTTGAGTTTCATATTGTAGAACAAGAAAGAAGTACCGAAAATGTTGAGCGACAAATAGAAAATGCTCCTGAAGTTGATAAATATAAAGAAGCGTTAAGTCAAATAAACGTGTCAGAAACTCAAACAGCTCAAGATAAATCAGATGATGTTAATGAGGCGCATGAAAGTTTTGCTCAAAAAGAAGATGCTTTCCATGAGAGTATTAAAACGGTAAATGCTGATAATACCGAAGAAATCATGGCATATAAAGAAAGCAAATCAGCGATAGATAATAAAGAGTCTGAAACTGCTCAAAATAAGATCGATGATGGTATGGATGATATTGAACAAATCAAAGGTCAGAAATCAACTAAATTTAGTGATGCTAATCAAAATTACTTAGCAAGTCAATTTCCTGAAGGAGTAACAGAAAAGACTTTTCAAAGAAAAGATGCTAATGGAAATGTGGTAGAGGTTACCACTGTGAGAATTGTGGTGAAAGGAAATAAAGGAGATGAGTATAAAAAAGTGGCGTCTAGGTGGTCGACCAACTATTTTAAAAATGGAGTAGCCACTTCTGCTCAAGTTTGGGATACAGATACCAATTGATAAAGTCTGTTCAGAATTTTACCATATTGATGAGTGTAAAATTATTCACGTTATTGATAAAAAATAAGAATGAAAAAAGGCAGTAAAGTTCGTTTTTTAAATGAAGTTGGTGGAGGTGTTGTAGTAAACGTAATCTCTAATTTTAAGGTGTTGGTAGAAGACGAAAACGGTTTTGATATCGAATGTTTTATTAAAGATTTGGTGGAGGAAAAAAACACTAAAGATTATAAGTTGGATGGTATCGAACATAATTTAGCTGTGCAAGAAAAAGTAGCTTCTGAATCTAAAGAGAAACAGCTAGAAGATTTTTATCAAAAAACGAAAAGCTTAAATCGAATTGAGACCCCCGAAGAAATTGAGGTGGATTTACATATTGAAGAGTTGATAGAAACACACAAAGGAATGTCAAACTCTCAAATTTTGGAGGTTCAAATGGCTAATTTTCGAAGAGAACTAAATGTTGCGATTCGTAAAAAAGTTAAACGCTTAATTATTATTCATGGCGTAGGAGAAGGAACGCTCAAAGCAGCAATAAGAAATGAATTGTATGAGTCTTACCCATCTATTGAGCATCACGATGCGTCTTATCGAAAATATGGATATGGAGCTACAGAAATTTTAGTGTATACCTATCACTAAAATCATTTTGTCATAGTAGCTGTTTTTTTGTCAGATTTAAAGAGAAAAAAGTTTAAAAATCAAGTCAAATTGACTTCATTTTTATTTGGCATAAAATCTGTCAAAAGCCTTTTGAACTTAATTTAATATTTCAAAAAATAGATAAAACATGGGAATCAATGTAAAACCATTAGCAGATAGAGTTTTGATCGAACCAGCTGCTGCAGAGACAAAAACATCTGGAGGAATTATTATTCCTGATAATGCAAAAGAGAAGCCTCAAAGAGGAACTGTCTTAGCAACAGGAAATGAAAAGTTAACTTTTACAGTAAAAGAAGGAGATACAGTTTTATATGGTCAGTATAGTGGAACTGAGATTACGGTAGAGGGGAAGAACTATTTAATCATGAAAGAAAGCGATATATACGCAGTATTAGGATAATAACATTTAAGGGGATTCAAGTCTTTTTGTCTTGGAACTCTAAATCAGAATAAAAAAAATGGCAAAAGAAATTAAATTTGATATAGAAGCCAGAGATGGCTTAAAAAGAGGAGTTGATGCATTAGCAAATGCAGTAAAAGTAACGTTAGGACCTAAAGGGAGAAACGTTGTAATTGACCGTAAGTTTGGAGCTCCTCATGTAACTAAAGATGGTGTTACAGTAGCGAAAGAAATCGAATTGAAAGATCCTATCGAAAATATGGGAGCTCAAATGGTAAAAGAAGTTGCTGCAAAGACCAACGATTTAGCAGGTGATGGAACAACTACAGCAACAGTATTGGCTCAAGCAATTATCAATGCTGGGTTAAAAAATGTGGCTTCAGGAGCAAATCCTATGGACTTGAAAAGAGGAATGGATAAAGCTGTTGATGTTGTTATCGAAGAATTGAAAAAGTTATCTAAAGAAGTTGGTTCTGATAACGATTTAATTAAACAAGTAGCATCAATTTCAGCCAATAATGATGAAAAAATAGGTTCGTTAATTGCTGAAGCAATGAAAGTTGTAGGAAATGACGGAGTCATTACTGTTGAAGAGGCTAAAGGGACTGAAACTGAAGTGAAAACGGTAGAGGGGATGCAGTTTGATAGAGGATATCTTTCTCCTTATTTTGTAACAAATGCGGAAAAGATGACTACAGAATTCGATAACCCATCGATCTTAATAACAGATAAGAAAATATCTAATATCAATGAGTTGTTACCTGTATTAGAGCCTGTAGCTCAATCAGGAAAAGCATTGTTAATCATCGCAGAAGATGTTGATAGTGCAGCTTTATCTACTTTGGTTGTTAATAGAATTAAAGCAGGATTAAAAATTGCAGCTGTTAAAGCACCTGGTTTTGGTGATCGAAGAAAAGCAATGTTGCAAGATATTGCGATCTTAACTGGAGGAACTGTTATCTCAGAAGAACAAGGATATACGTTAGAAGGTGCAACTGTTGATATGCTAGGAACAGCAGAAAAAGTAGATATTGATAAAGACAATACTACTGTTGTTAACGGAGCAGGAGATAAAGAAGCGATTTTAGCTCGAACAAATCAAATTAAAGCACAAATAGAAACGACTACTTCAGAATATGATAAAGAGAAGTTGCAAGAGCGTTTAGCTAAGTTAGCTGGAGGTGTAGCTGTACTTTATGTAGGTGCTGCTACAGAAGTGGAGATGAAAGAGAAGAAAGATCGAGTTGATGATGCTTTAGCTGCAACAAGAGCTGCTGTAGAAGAAGGAATTATTCCAGGTGGTGGAGTCGCTTACATTAGAGCTTCGAATGCTTTGGAAGGATTAACTGGTCAAAATGATGATGAAACAACTGGTGTTGCAATAGTGAAAAGAGCTATTGAAGAGCCATTAAGACAAATTGTAGCCAATGCAGGAGGAGAAGGTGCTGTAATTGTTCAAAAAGTGAGAGAAGGAGCTAATGATTTTGGATATAATGCCAGAAAAGAGTCTTTCGAAAACTTATTGGAAGCTGGAGTTATTGATCCAACTAAAGTTGCTAGAACAGCATTAGAAAATGCTGCATCAGTAGCTTCGATGTTGTTAACGACTGAATGTGTAATTGCTGATGAAGAAGAAGAGCTTGGAGCACATGCACACCCACCAATGGGAGGAGGAATGCCAGGAATGATGTAAAACGAATAACAGGTTAGCATGGCTAACTTGTTTCCTCGGGCCGCTTTTCCTGTAGTGATACAGATAGAGCGGAACGTCTATATATAATAAAAACGCCACATTTCATTAGAGATGTGGCGTTTGTTTTATAGGTTGTTATTCTTCTGTTTCTTCTTCAATAATATCCGTAACACGATATTGCGTCTTCCCTTCTATGATTACAGGTTCATAGATAATCGAATTGTATTCATAGATAGTGTTTCCGTCCACTATCGTTGGTGTTAAGTCTTCAACAGGTAATTCTGGTACAATTGTGCCTAACTCTGGCGTTATGACTTCGTATTCATTGTTTACGCTTTTATAAAATAGTCCTCGGTAATAATACCTTTTCACTCCTCCTACAAGAACAATGCGATGTCCAGCAGGTAATGTGCGAACTCTAAACCCTCTTGGAGGGTATACCAAGACATAACGGTTGTTAATGTGACGATAATAATTCCCAGAATGAAAATGATATTTTCGATTACGATGCACAATTACTGTGTGTTTGGTAGGCATCGTTCTTAGTGTTCTTGGCGTTCGTTTTTTGACAACAACTACAGTCTTCCCATTGCGCTTTGCTTTATGGTGCTGGCGTCTTTGGCCATAGCTGATGTTAGTAATAAATAAAGAGAGTGTAATTAATAAAAGAGAAAAAAATAGATTACGCATAGCAAAAGTTTTTTAGTTTTATATAAGTAGGACTCCATAAAACTAAAAAGGTTTAATTAAGAAATTAAATTTCAATTCCTAATACACAAACATCATCTATTTGTTCAAAATCACCTTGCCATTCATAGAACGCTTCACTCAATGTGGTTTGCTGTTGTTGAATTGGAGTGCTTTGAATTGCAGAAACTAGTTTTTTTAGATTATTAGATTTAAATTTCTTTCCATACGTTCCTCCAAATTGGTCAATGTACCCATCAGAAAATAAATAGATGCGATCACCTTTTTGAAGTTTGATTTGTCGGAGGTCAAAAGGCTTTAAAGCTGTGGCATAATTTCCAATAGGTTGTTTGTTCCCTCTATATTCAATGATGGTATTGTCTTCTTTTTTTACAATCCAAATAGGATTGTTAGCGCCAGACCACTCAAGAAGTTGAGAAGTAGGGTTGAACACACCTAGCGAAATATCCATTCCGTCATTTAATGAAACTTCTGATGTGCTGAAACGCTGGATCACAATTTCTCTTGTTCGATCTAAGATATGGTGAGGGTGTGTATGACTTTCTTCTATGATGGCTTGTGTAAGAGCGTTGGAACAAACAAAACTGACCATAGCTCCAGGTACTCCATGGCCAGTACAATCTGCTACGGCGAAGTAAATGAGGTCGTTGTGTTGTTCTAACCAATAAAAATCACCAGAGACAATATCTTTAGGCTCGAAAAAAACAAAAGAGTTTTCAAAAATGGCGTTCATTTCAGCAGTAGTAGGGAGGATGGTAGACTGTAAGTGTTTAGCGTATTTTATTGAAGCTAAAATTTCCTTGTTTTTTACTTTTAGATCTTTTCTTTGTTGTTCAGCCTGTTCTTTTAATGCTAAGGTGGAATTAAAAATACCCGAAAATCGGTTCGCAAAAATAAGTCCCATGGATAATACAAATAATAAAGTGGTAATGTCTACTATCGTATTGTTGATCTCAACAATGTTTAAAAAGTTGAGCACTTTTAAAAGTAATACGCCATATAAGAGTGCTAATGAGATACTAGTGAATATATTGTTGGTTTCTTTACTTTTAATCACTTGCGTAAATACTAACATGACATAGATCATAGAGAGGACTAGGGTGATGATATTGCTCACGGCGACATAAGAAAAGATGTGCGGCGGGAAAAATAAAATAAGAATAAGTGCAAGAGCATTGATTGTTAAAACAGTGCGTTGCATCAGTTTGATATTCTGTTTGGGAAATAATGTGGAGATGTATATGATGAAAAAAGAAACGGCAACAATCATTGCGCTATATTCTATTCGAAGTGCCAATTCCCAATCAAAGGTTTTCCAAATTGAAAAAAACACTTTCTCATCTCTAAATGATGTCCATAAGCCAAATACTAAAGAGAAACCAAAGAAATAGAGTAAAGATTGGTCGCGTTTCCATAAAATATACATGCTGAGGAGAAAAATGCCCAATATAAATAAGCCTCCAATAATAATCGCGTCAATAGACATGTAAAACTCTCTATCTTTAATCATTTTTTCGTAGTCACCAATGGTAATGCTTGATGCGAATCCTGCATTTCGATGTCCGAAGTTGGCCACAACAAAAGTTAAATTAAAGGTCGATTTTGGGGGGTGAATAGGGAGTAAAAATGGACTCCAGTCAGCTTTTTGTTGAGTGGGGCTTTTACTCGGTTTCCCTTGTTCATGAACTAGAGAATCGTCGAGATACAGACGATAAGAATTGTGAATGTTATTAATTCTTAAGGCTAACTTACTTTGGGTTGGAGGCAACTTTATTTGAACTCTATAACAAGCTTGTCCAAAAGTAGGGAAACTCCCATTTTTTTTGTGATTCCAAAATCCAGGTACTGAAATAGTTTGAGTAGCATTAAATTCTTCAAAGTCAGTATTCCAACTAAAAAGCCAAGCGCCATCAAGCGGGTACGTTTGGTCTTCAAATTTTTGGTCACTTAAGTCAATAGAGCCATCAATGACCTTGTTCGCAAATAATGAATGACTGAGGATAATCAATAGTATGAAAAGTGGGCGTCTCACATCCGAAAATTAAGAATTAATTTCTAATTAAAAATGATTTGAAGTATAAAATAGTTGTTAAAAAAAATCCTTTCTAAACATTTTAGAAAGGATTTGAGATACTGAATTGTTAATGGGAGTTATACTACAACATTAATAATTCGTTTAGGAACAATAATAATTTTCTTAGGGTCTTTACCACCTAAATATCCTGCTGTTTTTTCATGTGCAAAAAGCGCTTTTTCGATATCGTCTTTCCCCATTTCAATAGGTAAGTCTAGTTTAAAACGCATTTTTCCATTAAAAGAAACAGGGTAAGAAAAATTACTTTCTATAATGTGTTGTTCATTAAATTCAGGCCATGGTGCTGTGGTTACACTTGTGTTATTCCCTAAACGCTCCCACAGTTCCTCAGTAATATGTGGAGCAAAAGGAGAAATTAAAACAACTAACTCACTCAAGATTGTTTTGTTTTTACATTTTTGAGCACCTAATTCATTTACAGCAATCATAAAAGTACTAATCACGGTATTGAAAGAATATCGCTCAATGTCCTCTGTTACTTTTTTAATCGTTTTATGTAAGGTTTTTAGCGCATCTTTTGTCGCTTCCCCCTCATCAAAAACATTGTCTTGTGGAAATAGACGCCATAATTTTTTTAAGAAATTATTGACTCCATTAATTCCTTGAGTATCCCAAGGTTTAGCTTGTTCCAATGGACCTAAAAACATTTCGTAACAACGCAATGAATCTGCTCCATATTGCTCACATAAGTCATCTGGAGTTTGTACGTTGTATTTCGACTTTGACATTTTTTCAATTTCATGCCCGCAGATATATTTTCCATCTTCTAATACAAATTCTGCATCTTTTAAGAAACTAAATAAAGGGTCTTTAGATGCTGCTTCAATGTTTAAGAGGTCATTTTCTACGTACTTAATATCGATGTGTAACTTTTGAGTTTTATATTCCTTTCTTAACCCTTTAGAAACAATTTTGTTTTCATCTTTTACTTTGTAAACAAAACTACTTCTCCCCAAAATCATTCCTTGGTTAATCAACTTTTTAAAAGGTTCATCAAAACCAATAAACCCTTTGTCGTATAAGAACTTCGTCCAAAAACGAGAATATAACAGATGTCCTGTAGCGTGTTCAGAACCTCCGATATATAAATCAACTTGGTTCCAATAATCTGCTTTTTCTTTGCTTACAAATTCATTTTCGTTTTTAGGATCCATATAGCGTAGGAAATACCAAGAACTTCCAGCCCAACCAGGCATAGTGTTGTATTCCATACGGTCCCCCTCAAAAATATTCCACGCCTCTTTTTGTGCTCTGGCCAACGGAGGCTCTCCATCTTCAGTAGGTAAATAAGCATCAACTTCAGGTAACGTAACAGGTAGTTGATTATCTTCTAAAACGTAAGGAATATCGTTTTTATAATAAACAGGGAATGGCTCACCCCAATAACGTTGACGACTAAATATCGCTTCTCTTAAACGGTAATTTGTTTGTCCTTTTCCTAAACCTCTTTTTTCTATTTCATAAATTGCTGTCCCAATTCCTTTTTTAGCAGTTAAACCATTTAAGAAATCAGAATTCACCAACTTTACAGATTTTTCAGTGTAAGCGCCCTCAGAAATATCAGCCCCTTCAAAAATATTTGGAATAGGAATATTAAAATGATTGGCAAAGTCCCAGTCTCTCTGATCTCCTGCAGGTACAGCCATTACAGCACCAGTACCATAAGTGGCTAGTACATAATCACCAATCCATATTTGAACTTTTTCACCAGTAAAAGGATGAATAGCATAAGCGCCTGTAAATTCTCCAGTAATATTTTTAACATCTGCTTGCCTATCTCTTTCCGATTTAGCAGCAGCTGTTTTTTGATAAGCTTCTACTTTTTCTTTGTATTCTTCAGTTGTGATTTTAGCAACCAGTTCATGTTCGGGAGCCAACACCATAAAGGTTACGCCAAAAATAGTGTCAGGTCGTGTCGTAAAGACCTCAATTTGATCATCAAATCCATCAATATTAAAAAAGACACTTGCCCCTTTCGATTTTCCTATCCAATTGCGTTGTTGTTCTTTTAAAGCATCAGAAAAATCAATTTGATCTAAACCAGTAAGTAAACGTTCAGCATAAGCAGTAATACGCATGCTCCATTGGCGCATTAGTTTTTGTTCAACAGGATGTCCTCCACGTTCAGAAACACCGTCTTTAATTTCGTCATTGGCCAAAACAGTTCCCAACTCAGGACACCAGTTTACCCAAGAGTCAGCTAAATAAGTCAAACGATAGTTCATTAACGTTTGTTGCTGTTTTTTTTCATCCCAACTGTTCCATTCATCAGCAGTAAAAATAGGCGTCTCATCACAAGCTGCATCAACGTTATGGTTACCTTCTTGCTCAAACGTTGCAATTAATGTCGAAATATCCTCAGCTTTGTCAGAGGTGTTGTTATACCAGGAATTAAAGATTTGTTTAAAAATCCATTGGGTCCATTGGTAATAATCAGGACTAGAAGTTCGAACCTCTCGATCCCAATCAAACGCAAAACCAATTTTATCTAACTGTTGTCTATAACGTGCAATGTTTTGTGCTGTCGTAATTGCAGGATGTTGCCCTGTTTTAATTGCATATTGTTCCGCTGGTAAACCAAAAGAGTCATACCCAGATGGGTGTAATACGTTAAATCCTCTGTTCTTTTTATAACGAGCCATAATGTCAGAAGCAATATAGCCCAATGGGTGACCTACATGCAGTCCTGCACCAGAAGGGTATGGAAACATATCTAAAGCATAAAACTTCTCTTTAGTGTCATCTTCAGTTGCTTTGTAAGTTTTGTTTTCAGCCCAAAACTTTTGCCATTTTTGTTCTATTGAATTATGGTTGTATTCGCTCATTATATTGTTTTTAATCTGGCGCGAATTTACAAAAATCTTTATGTTCTATCCTAGCGTTTAATACTGGAAGTTTTGGTGATGGTATTATAAACAAAAAAAAGCTCTACAAGAGAGCTTTAAAAAGGTGCTGGTAACTAAAGAATATTAAGTGTGTCATGAAAAAGTTATAAGTCTATTCTTTTGATTTGCAACACCTTTTTTTTGTCTTTAAGACGTTGTTGTTGGTATTTAAAAGGTCGGTTTATAAAATCATTGTCTTTTTAACTTCAAGGTTGTCAATTTGGATAAAGTAAACTCCTGTTTCTAAGTTAGAGAAAGTCACTTCAGAGTCAATTTGTCCAGTAATTTGTTTGACAACCTGTCCAAAAGAGTTGATTAATGAAATGTTATTATAAGTTTCTGTAATGTTTTTAATTGTAATGCTTTGGTTAGCTGTTGCAATTTCTACGTTGTTTTTATGGCTTTCTACAGCTTTGATTTCAGAATAAGTATAGTCACCATTGTAATCCGTTTGTTTTAATCTGTAGTAGCTTACTCCACTAGTTAAGTTATCATCTTGAGTAGAGTAGTTGATTGTTTCAACTGAAAAACCAGCTCCATCTACCATTGTTACTACTTCCCAATTCTCTAAGTCATCTGATTTTTCAATAGTAAAGAAATCATTGTTTAATTCAGAAGCAGTAGCCCATGATAAGTTAGTAGCGTTTAATGAATGGTCTAATTGAGCATCAAAACTTAATAATTCAATTGGTAGTGGACTAAATGTATTAATAGTAATGCTATAAGAATAAATACATAATGGGTCAGCTCCAGCGTCGTCTCCAGCTTGAATAGTCCAAGTTCCTGTTGCAAATTCGTTTGCAAAATCATTTAAGTTTCCTCCTTTTGGTCTAAACGTTCCAGATACTGGTGCTCCAGTTGGTCTAGCATTTGCAAAATTTGAGAAAGTTACTGTAGCTATAGGTGCACTCGCTCCTCCAGTCCATGTGTCATCGTTTGCTAAAACAACGCTTGTTCCTGTTGGGCTAATAACTCTAAAAGTTGTTTCTCCATGGTATGCATAACCACCTCTAGGATTTCCGCAAGAACCATCTGTTTTGCGAAATTGAATGGTTACGTTTACTGAAGCTATTCTCTCAGAAGCAGGGAAGTCTGTTCCTGCGATAAATTCAATGTCGTCGAATGAAACAGCGTAATCTCCTGTTCCGTCTATAGTGTATGCCGAAGCAAATGTATGTTCTTTAGTAATAGATGTAGAAAATGCTACTTGTACTGCGAATAAAAATGCGATTAATGTTGATACTGTTTTCATGACTTTTAATTTTTACGATTAATTATTTGATTGTGGAATAATGGATAATCGTACCAAAAGTCGGAAATCCTTTAAAACTGGGTGTTTATACCTAATGGGTAAGTGTTTAGGCGTTTCAAAATGGGAAAGAATTCTACGAATGGGAAGCTCGATAGGTCTAAATACGAATCAAAAATAGGTATTTATACCTAAAATAAATGTTGAATATAGGTTTATAAGCTCATCAGGGATTTGAATTTAGAGGATTGTCTTCTCGATACCTCTATATATTCATTAGCTCTTAATGTAATTCTTAAAGTCCCACTAAACCAATTTTCGATATTGCTAATGTGTTTAAGGTTAACGATGTTTTTTCTATTGGCTCTAAAGAAGTGAGCATTGTCCAATTTTTCTTCCAATAAGTTGAGAGATTTCAAAATCAAAGGTTTTTCATCATTAAAAAATACGCGAATATAGTTTCCTTCCGATTCAAAGTATCGAATGTCCTTTAAGGTAACAAACCAGCATTTTTCACCATCTTTTAAAAAGATTTGATGTTCTAACCCTAGTTTTTCTTTCGGCAAACTTTCTTGTGAGCGTTGTGAAAAGTCTTCAATAAGCGGGGTCAATACTTTCTTTAATTTTTCAGGGTCTACAGGTTTTGTAATATATCCTATAGCGTTTACATCAAAAGCTTTTAAAGCATAGTCGTTGTATGCTGTTACAAAGATTACTTTGGGAACTTTGTCTAAAGCAGCTAGTAAATCAAAACCGTTTTTTTCAGGCATTTCGATGTCTAAGAAAATTAAATCAGGTTGGTTCTTCTCGATGCTTTTTATGGCGTCATCAGCATTGCTACATTCCGCTATGACTTCGATTTCAGGGTAGCTGCTCAATAAAGAATTCATTTCCTTACGTGCTAAACGTTCATCGTCTATTATGATAACTTTCATTTTGAGTTAGAGTTTAAAGGGATTTTGATGGAGGCAACAACTAAACCATCAGTATTAGAAATGCCTAAGAAATGTTCTGGGTAGATTAAGTCCAATCGTTTTTTTATATTGGTTAAACCAATTCCAGTATCACTTTTTTTATGAGGGTCATAGAACCCGTCGTTTGCTATTTCAATATTAAGAAATTTGTTGGAGTTGTTAATTGTTATTGACACAGTTCCCCCTTTGGCCAATTGGCTAATACCATGTTTTATAGCGTTTTCAACAAATGTTTGAATAAGCAAGGGAGGAATCATTATTCGTAAAGCGTCACCGCTTATATCTTTATGAATATTGAGGCGCTCTTCAAATCTCACTTTTTCTAATTGTAAATAATCACTAACAATTTTTAACTCATCTTCAACTGTAATAAATTGTTCTTGCCCTAATACAAGAGTATTTCGAAGTACATTGCTCAATTGAGTAATGGATTTTTTGGCGATAATAGGGTCTTCGTCGATCAACGCTCTTATGCTATTTAGTGCATTAAACATAAAGTGCGGGTTCAGTTGGTTTTTTAAAACATTCAATTCCATGTCTTTTTGAACGCTTAGTAGTCTAAGGTTGTTCAGTTCTTGTTTTCTACTATTCTGTATAAAGAAATAAGTAGAGTAGGCAATGGCCCACATAAAAAAGATAATAAAATTGCTAAGAATTTGACTAAGAATTTCTGGAATTGAAAAATCAACTGCCAACGAAAATACAATGAGTCCAAGAATAATGTATAGGTAAAATCCAATAGCAAGAATGCCAGACCAACCTAAAAAATGAAGGACCATTTTAGAGAATGATTTCCTCAATAAGTTTTTACGAAGAATAATAAGACGAAATAACGAAGTAATCAAAATACTTCCGATGAAAATTAAGCTGGAACTTACGGCTGTTTTAAAACTTAATGTTTGCGTTGAAATTAGTTCTCCAATAATCCCTAAGAAAAGAAGAATGCCCCACCCAACAAATTGAAAAATCCAAAAAATGGGCTTAGGGGAAAATTTTGTTACTTCTTTGTTCATTCTTTCAAATATAAGAGTTTTTGGTTTTATTTTTATATCTTGGTATCATGAAAAGAGGTGTTGTTAGTGTTGTCTTCATCATGTTATGTTGGTACGTAGGAGCCCAAACAGTGGGAATTAATACAACTGGAGCTGTTCCTGCAACTTCGGCAATGTTAGATGTTTCGGCAACAAATAAAGGGGTGTTGATCCCTCGAGTTGATATTGCTGATTTGAGTACAGCTGCACCAGTAGCTGCACCAGTAACAAGTTTATTGGTTTACAATACCAATGCCACAACAGGTCAAGGATATTATTATTGGGATGGTACAGCTTGGATTCAATTAATTGATGCAGCGACGACTTTAGAAGATCATGATTGGTATGAAGTAGGTGGGACAACCCAGCCTGATAATATTAATGATGCTATTTATACGCAAGGAAATGTTGGGATAGGAACAGTTACGCCTAGTGTAAAATTGGCGGTATGGGATAATACAAGTCCTGCTATTCATTTGAGACGCGATGCAACTAACGAGTGGTATTTTACAGCCACACCAACAGGTAACGATCGTTTAGGAATTAGAGCTGGAGGTAATGCAGATGCTAACGAACAAGTAACGATCTTAACATCTGGAAATGTAGGAATAGGAACAATTACTCCTAATGCTAAATTGAACGTGTTTACTCAAATAGCAGGTACAGGTTTTACGCCAAGTGCGCAAGCAGATGAGATCTCAATTGAAAATAATTCCAATGCCGGCTTGTCAATTGGAACAGAGAATAATGGTAATTTCTATGTAGGGAATTCGACAACAAATAATTTAGGGCAATTAACATATAACACCTTAGATAATAGTTGGCGTATTGCTACTAATACAACAGAAAAAGTAAGGGTTTTAGCTAATGGTAAAGTTGGAATTGGGGTAACTGTTCCTAGGGGTAGACTAGAAATAAATCACGATGTGTCTAGTGAATATTCAGCAGTTTTGTTTAATACTCAAGATGTCGCAGGAAACGGGTTATTAATAGAATCAAATGGAGGATCAGATGATGATACATTGATTTATGCAATAGGAGACTTAAATGGAACACCAACAGATAAATTCATTTTGCTAGGTGACGGAAGAGTAGGAGTAAATCAAGGGAATCCTAACGCAGAAACAAAATTGGATGTGAATGGTTATCATATAGGACAAGTTTTTTCGTTCTCAGCTTATTCTACAAATACTGTTAATGATTATTCTAACGGTAGTTTGGCTTTTACCGAAATTGAAGATAATCATAGTAATTATAATGGTACTGAATATACCGCTCCAATCGATGGCTTATATTTCTTTTCTACTAATGTTAATTTCTTTGGTGGGGATGGTAATGATGATTCTCAATTTATAAGGTTTTTACAAAACAATACTACTGCAGTGAACCCTATGTTGATAAATCCTGAATATTTCTCAATTGCTGGTGTTGAAATGGTGATTTCAAACACTTGTTTAGTCCGTTTAAGTGCAGGAGATACAATTGAAGTAGAAATTACAGGCGTTGATGGTGGTTCACCTGTCTCTGATTATTCTAGAAGAAGTTTTATGGGATACTTTGTAAGTAAATAGTAAAGCGTGAAGTATATATATTTGATGATATTGATAGGAGGGCTGGGAAGAATGTTTGCTCAGACTGTAGGAATAAATACTACTGGGGCTGTTCCAGCAACATCAGCAATGTTAGATGTCTCAGCTACAAACAAAGGACTGCTTATTCCCAGAGTTGATATTGCTGATTTGAGTACTGCTGCACCAGTAGCATCGCCAGTAACAAGTTTGTTGGTGTACAATACTAATGGTACAACCGGCGAAGGGTATTACTACTGGGATGGTACAGCTTGGGTTCAATTAATAGATGCAACCACGACATTAGATGATCATGATTGGTATGAGGAATCGACAACAATAGCTCCTGATGCAATAACCGATGATATTTATACAGAAGGAAGAGTTAGGATTTCAACACCAAATTATCCGCCATTAAAATCAGAGAGAACATCAACAGGAACTTCTAGTTTGGCTGGTGTAATCCAAGTCAATCAACAAACAACGGCTGATATGGTAGATGGTTTTGGTGTACGAATGGATTTTACTATTGAAGATAATGCTGGAGTGCAAAATGAAATCGCCCATGTTGGAGCAGTAAGAGATGGTGCGGATAACTCAGGACGTTTGCAGTTTTGGACAGAAAATGGTGGAGTAGATGGTGTAAAGATGGCTATCGACCCAGATGGAGATATTGGTTTTGGAACAACTGCCCCTGTTGGAGCGTTTCATTTCTACCGAAACGGAATAGGGAATCACGTATTGATTGAAAATACAGGTTCAGCAGGTGGGAATTCTTATTTGATTTTAAAAGATGATGATTCTAATCCAGGAGCAAAATCGTATGGAATAAAATCAGGAACAGACCGAATGGATGTTACGTTAGCTAATGATGCTGGTACATCAACGGTATCGGTTTTAGAGACTTTTCTGGCTAATGGAAATATTGGAATGGGAGTTACCAATCCCTTAGAAAAATTAGATGTTAATGGAGATATATACTTGAGAGGTGATGATATGTATTTCTCTCACGATGCTGCAACGGATGCTAATAATGATTATGTTCGCTTTGATGATATTAATACATTAAACTTTGGAGGAGCATCTATCTTTAGTTTTCATGCAGACCGACCAAGAGGAGAAGATTGGAGTACCCCAACAGGATCGATTAGTTTTGATGGAGCTTATGCAACAGGTAGAATAGGAATGAATACAACCAATCCACAAGCTTCCTTAGATATTGAAAATGGTTATGCTGTTTCAGATCGTTTTTGGTATAGAGATTATGTGGTGAGTAATACCAATACTGCTGCTGTTTTAGACAGAGATGGCAATCCTTTGCCAACTAATTTTGTTGGTCTTTTATTTTGTTCTGTTACAAGTACCAACGCTTTTGGAACCTCTTATTGGATGGTTAAAAGATGGTCGAATGGAACGGTAAGTTTAGAAAGAATTGCCTCTTTTGGCTCAACCACAAGTAATACCCCAGAAATATATGATGATGCAGGTACAATTCGTATAAGGTTGTATAACCACCCTAACGATTATACCGTTAGAGTTCGAACTGAACAGCTGTGGTAAACGATAGCTTGTTGATAATTGTTCATTTCTAAGGAAAATATTTGGTGTAGTTCAAAACAAGATTTCTTATTTTTGTTTTTATGCACTATTTAGATGAATTAAACGAACCCCAAAGAGCGGCTGCAGAGAATATCAATGGACCAATGATGGTCATTGCAGGAGCTGGTTCTGGGAAGACAAGGGTATTAACATACAGAATTGCAAACATGATAGATAAAGGTATTGATCCTTTTAATATTCTATCATTAACGTTTACCAACAAAGCTGCAAAAGAGATGAAAGAGCGTATCTCGAAAATGTTGGGAGATGGGCAGTCCCGTAATGTATGGTCAGGAACATTTCACTCTATTTTTGCACGTATTTTACGTTCCGAAAGTGAACGAATTGGTTACCCGAGTAATTTTACCATTTACGATACACAAGATTCTCGTAGTTTGATTAAGGCCATCGTAAAGGAAATGGGCTTAGACGATAAATTATACAAACCGTCTATTGTAGGTTCGAGAATATCATCAGCAAAGAATAATTTAATTTCGCCTCAAGCTTATTTGCAGAATACAGATATTCAGGCAGACGACAGAGAAACAGGAAGGAAAAAGCTGGGTGAAATTTATATGGAGTATGCTAAACGTTGCTTTAAGTCTGGAGCGATGGATTTTGATGATTTATTATTCAAAACCAATGTGCTGCTGAAAAACTTTCCTGATGTTTTAGAGAAATACCAAAATAAATTTAAATATATCCTCGTAGATGAGTACCAGGATACCAACTATTCTCAATATTTAATCGTAAAACGATTAGCAGCCAAAAATCAAAACCTGTGTGTAGTAGGGGATGATGCTCAAAGTATTTATGCTTTCCGTGGTGCTGACATTCAAAATATACTCAACTTTAAGAAAGATTATCCTCAATACAAATTGTTTAAGCTAGAGCAAAATTATCGTTCTTCAAAAGTTATTGTAAATGCTGCAAATAGCATTATAAAAAACAATAAAAAACAGATCCAAAAAAATGTTTGGACAGCCAATGAAGAGGGAGAAAAAATGCGAGTGATAAAAACCTATTCTGATAATGAAGAGGGAAAGTTTGTTGCCAATGATATTTTTGAAACTAAGCAGAATGAGCAAGTCAATAACATTGATTTTGCAATTTTATATCGAACCAACGCACAGTCAAGATCTTTTGAGGAAGCCCTAAGAAAGCTTAATATAAAGTATCGAATTTATGGTGGACTATCATTTTACCAACGTAAAGAAGTCAAAGATTTAATTGCTTATTTTAGGCTTACAGCAAACCATGATGACGAAGAGGCGTTAAAAAGAGTAATTAATTATCCCAAAAGAGGAATAGGAAAAGGTAGTCTTGAAAAAGCAACTGTAGCAGCTAGAGAAAATGACGTTTCCCTATGGGAAATGTTAAGTAATCTGCCTAAGTATAATTTGGGAATTAATACTGGGACAACGAATAAAATTGTGCAGTTTACGACAATGATTAAGAGTTTTGCTACGAAATTGCAGACGATGTCAGCTGCTGATTTGGCCTATGAAATAGGTCAAGCGAGTGGTTTAACCCGTGAATTATACGCCGATAAGACACCAGAAGGAGTAGCTCGTTATGAGAATATTCAAGAGCTGCAAAATGGTATTAAAGAATTTACAGAAAAGAGTAAAGCTGATGGCGTAGATGTGTTTTTACCAGATTTTTTATTGGATGTCGCTTTATTAACTGATGCCGATAATGATGATGAAGAAGATAATGATAAAGTTACTTTAATGACAATTCATGCTTCTAAAGGATTGGAATTTCCTTATGTATATATTGTTGGACTTGAGGAAGCTTTGTTCCCGTCTCAATTAGCATTAAACTCGAGAGCTGAATTAGAAGAGGAACGTCGACTGTTTTATGTGGCGGTGACACGTGCAGAAAAAAAATGTACACTAAGTTATGCAATGAGTAGGTACCGTTGGGGAAATTTAATTTCTTGTGAACCAAGTCGTTTTATAGAAGAAATTGATGAACGGTTCTTAGACTTAGCTCAGGCAGGCAGTCCTTCAGAAATGATGGGGAGCCCATCGGCTACTGGTGGTGGAACAAGTAGTTTTGGGTCGAGAAATACAGGAGGTGGTGTAGGTGCTAAACAACAGTTTGGCAGTCGCTTTAGTAAGCGAACAGTGATTCCTAAAACAACCGCGACAACAAAACCAGCCGCTCATAAACCATCGTTTGGAAACCGTAATTTAAAGAAGGTCTCTTCAGCAAGTTCTGCGCCAAGTAAACCTGTAGATACTTCTAAGTTAGCAGTCGGAGTAATCGTAAATCACGATCGTTTTGGGAAAGGAAAAATTTTAAAAATTGAGGGGGAAGCCCCCAATTTAAAAGCCACCGTTTTGTTTCCATCTAGTGGAGAAAAACAATTGCTTTTAAAATATGCTAAATTAACAGTGATTGGGTAGCTTTATTTATTAACGGCATAAAAATTGAATGCCTAACTATTGAAAATTAGGCATAGAATGCTTATTATTACATTAATTTAAACAACTAGACATGAAAAAAACAACATTTATTTTAAGCATATTGGCTTTCTTATTTATTTCTATTTCAGGAATTTCTCAAACGGAAAAAGAGCTGTATGCACAAGGATTGAAGTATAAAAAGCAAGTGAACAACAAAAAAATGTTAGTCACTTTTAAGAAGCTGGTAGAGTTAAAACCAGAAAATGTAGATTACTTATCGCACTTAAGCTTTGCATTTAGTAAAGTAGGAGCAAACTTGGAAGAAGAAGCAACGCAATTAAAGTATTATGCTAAGGCTAAAACATTGGCAGCAAAAGCTAAAGGGTTAGACGATAACCATTCTTTTGCACATTATACTTATGCATTAGCATTAGCAAGAGAAAATGAGAATGCAAGTTCTAAAACAAAAATTTCTAATGCTAAAGAAATTCAAAAAGAATGTGACAAAGCATTGGCTTTAAACCCAAATGAAGCAGGTGCATACCATATTATGGGAAGATGGCATAGAACTTTTGCAGGGTTTGGAAAAACAAAGACTGCTTTAGTTAATACCTTTTTTGGAGGAAAACCAGAAGGAGGAACTTATGCAGATGCTGTTTCTAACTTGAAAAAGGCAATTAAATTAGAGCCTTGGTATATGCTACATACTTATGAATTGGCTGTTACT
The DNA here is from genome assembly GCA_025210295.1 of Flavobacteriales bacterium. Classification (NCBI taxonomy): domain Bacteria; kingdom Pseudomonadati; phylum Bacteroidota; class Flavobacteriia; order Flavobacteriales; species Flavobacteriales bacterium. The sequence goes on from JAOASC010000044.1 coordinate 20,292, forward strand.
TACCATGAAATGGGGAAAGACGATTTAGCAAAAGAGTTTGTAAAGAAAGCGATGAAATTGCCACAAACTTATGAAGATGCTAAGAAATGCTATAAAAAATGTGAGGCTTTATTGAAAGAGCTAGAATAAGAAGTAATTTAAAAGAATAAATAAAAGCGTGTCATATTATAATGGCACGCTTTTTTTATGCTTTGTATTAAACCTTTCCCTTTTCAATTAGTCATAACAGTATATGAAATTAACACAACAACATAAAAACCATTTATACGCAAGAACTTCGTTTTTTACGCATCTTAAACACCAAAGTGATAGTGACAATGTAAAAACAGTTGTCGATACAATCATCAATAATCAAGTTGGTCAACCCATTACAATAGATTTGCCTGAATATAATCCGATTTCAATGAAAAAGCTTTCAAAAGCCAAGGGAAAAGCATTAAAACGAGCGTGGAAAAAGGAGGTGGTTCAAATCAATCAGAAATGGATTCAGCAGATGTTGGAGGAGGATAAGAGTTTTATAGAAAAAATGACACTGTTTTGGCATGGGCATTTTGCTTGTGATACAAGTAAGAATCCATATACAACTTTACAATTGAATAATCTTTTAAGAAAGCATGCTTTAGGGAACTTTAAAGATTTGTTGTTGGCAGTTTCACAGTCTGCGGGGATGATTAACTACTTGCATTTAAAGCAAAATAAAAAGAAAAAACCCAACGAAGATTTTGCCCGAGAATTGTGTGAGTTGTTTACCTTGGGAAGAGATGTAGATTATACGGAGAATGATGTCAAAGAAATTGCTAGAGCGTTTACAGGTTGGACAATTTCTCCAATGGGTGATTTTATGTTTAATGAAAAGCAACATGATGCAGGAGTAAAAACCATTTTTGGACAATCTGGGAATTTTAAAGGAGAAGATGTATTAAAGTTAATTACAGATAACCCCAATACCGCAAAATTTATAGCAACAAAACTTTATCGTTTTTTTGTTGTTGATCGATTGGATAAAGCTAACATTCAAGCAATCGCTCAAGTACTTTATGAATCAGATTATGACCTTACCAAGACAATGAAATACTTGTTCAATGCAACCTGGTTTTATCAGGCAGAGGGGAAGCTAATCAAAAGTCCGATTGATCTATTAGTGGGAATGGGAAAGACATTTGATTTAAAGTTTGTAAGAGCAAATATATTGATAAAGTATCAGAAGTATTTGGGGCAAGTTTTATTTAAACCACCAAATGTTGCGGGTTGGTCAGGAGGTAGAGATTGGATAGATGCTTCGCGATTAGCCTTTCGATTAAGGTTGGGGTCCCTCATTTTAAATAAAGGCAGTTTTCAAATAGATACAGGTGCAGATTTGGATGAGCGTTCTGAGGATAAAGTGAATGCTAAATTTACACGTTTTTATGAAGAAATTAATTGGCAAAGCTTTGCAGAAAATATAAAAGGAGGAAACGTATATGATGTACTGATAAGAACAGAAAACCCCATTCTAAGAGCGCAATTTAGTGATAAAGAAAAATCAACAATTGTAAAGTTAATCTCAACACCAGATTATCAATTAACCTAATACTAAAGACTATGAAAAGAAGAGAATTTTTAAAAAAGACTGGGGTCATTACAGCAGGATCTTTATTGCTGCCTTCATTTTTGAGAGCGAATTCATTTTCAAATTCATTAGTAAATGGAATGAAAAGGTTAGTAATTGTTCAACTCAGTGGTGGAAATGATGGGATAAATACTGTTGTTCCTTATGGATTAGATGAATATTATAACAATCGAATAAGGATAGGTTTAAAAGAAGAAAGCTTGTTAAAAATCAATCATCAATTTGGTTTTAATCCAGCATTAAAGGGACTTTATAAATTACATCAAGAGGGAATGGTATCTTTAATCAATTCGGTAGGATACCCTAACCCTAGCCGTTCGCATTTTAGGTCCATGGATATCTGGCATACCGCTTCTAATTCTGAAGAGTATAAAACATCAGGATGGATAGGACAATATCTAGATAGTTATTGCCAAAATGCATACCAAGCAATAGAGTTAAATGGGAATTTATCATTAGCACTAAAAGGAAAAACAAAAAGTGGAATAGCTTTTACCAATCCTGAGGCATTTTATAAGAGCATCAATGCTCCATTTTATCAGGAATTGAAAGCGATAAAAACTACCAATACTGAATTAGATTTTATGTACAAAGTATTTAACGATACCAAAAATTCAGCAAAGTATATTTACGATCAACACCAGCTTGTTTCCAATACCGTCGATTATGGAAGAGGAGTTTTTGGACAACAATTAAAAGAAATAGCTACGCTCATACAATCAGATATACAAACGCCTGTCTTTTATACAGCGCTAAAAGGGTTTGATACGCATGTCAATCAATTGGGAAATCATAATCGTTTATTAAAGCTTTTAGATGAAGGGTTAAGTGCTTTTGTAGCAGATTTGGAAAAAGATGATTTAATGAAAGAGACTACCATCTTAGTCTTTTCAGAATTTGGAAGGCGATTAAAAGAAAATGCAAGTAGAGGAACAGATCATGGAGCAGCCAATATTTCTTTTGTAATAGATAAGAATTTATCTCAACAAGCACATCAATTCAATACCATTGATTTGTCGGACTTACATAGAGGAGACCCGAAATATCAAGTAGATTTTAGAAGTATTTATCAAGAACTTTTAACCCATCGTTTAAATGTTGATGCAAAAAAAGTTTTGGGAAAATCATATCAAAGTTTAGGGTTGTTTTAAGCCCTAAACTTTATTCTGTTACTTTCTCAGTCAATTCCAAGTCAATTTGCTTTTTAATTAGATCAACATGCTTAACCCAAACAGTTACTTGTTGACCTAAATGAAACTTGTTGTCAGATTGGAACGATTCTAATTGTTTAGATTTATGATTGTAGAAAAAAGAGCCATCTTCAATGGTTCGTATATGTGCAAGCCCTTCGCATTTAGTCTCGTTTAATTCTACAAAAATTCCCCATTCAGTTACTCCCGTTATTTTCCCCTCGAAGACTTCACCAATTTTATCGCTCATAAACTTCACCTGCATGTATTTAACTGATGCACGTTCAGCATTTGTGGCTTCTTTTTCAGTAGCAGAAATATGTTGGCAACGATCTTCTAGGTCGTTTGTAATATATTTTTTGTTGGTAAGCTTAGCTTGTAAAATTCGATGGACTAATAAATCAGCATATCTTCTAATTGGTGAAGTGAAATGTGCATAATAACGGAATCCTAATCCATAATGTCCAATGTTTTCAGTTGAATATTCGGCTTTAGACATCGAACGAATGACCATTGGCCCAATAATATGCAATTCATCTTTTGCTTTGGCTTCAAGCATTACTTTATTCAAAGCATAAGCAATAGGCTTGTTTTTAACCTCTTTTATTTGATAACCAAATTCATTTAAAAAGATTTTTAAATCCGCTATTTTTTCACTGTTAGGTTCATCATGAATACGGTAAACTAAAGGAACAATCGTTTTGTTTTTTGCAGGTTCCCCAACAAATGCTGCGACACGTTTATTGGCGAGAAGCATGTACTCCTCAATCAGTTTATTTGCATCTTTAGATACTTTTAAAACGATTCCTAAAGGATTCCCATCTTCATCCAATCGAAAACGTACTTCTTGACTTTCAACATTTAACGCGCCATTTTCTAAGCGAGCTCCTCGCATAATCTTAGCAATGCGATCCATTTCTAAAATCACTGGACCATAAGTCTCGTCAGTAACAGTTCCTTCGATGATTTCTTGAGCTTGCTCGTAAGTAAAACGTTTGTCGGAATATATAATTGTTTTTCCAAACCATTCTTTGAGTACTTCTCCTTTTTCGTTAAACTCAAATACAGCAGAAAACGTTAGCTTAGTCTCTTCTGGTCTTAATGAGCATAATTTGTTGGATAAGACTTCAGGTAACATAGGAATTACTCGATCTACTAAGTATACAGAGTTCCCTCTAGCATAAGCTTCCTGGTCTAATGCTGAGTTGGGGAGTACATAATGACTCACGTCAGCAATGTGAATCCCAATTTCTATATTTCCATTTTCGAGTTGTTGATACGATAATGCATCGTCAAAATCTTTTGCGTCAACTGGATCAATGGTAAAAGTAAGAATGTCTCTAAAATCTCTTCGGTCTTTTACAACCTCATCGTAGTTGGCTTCCTTAATATTATTGGCTTCCTTTTCAACTTGTTTTGGAAATTCATACGGGAATCCAAATTCAGATAAAATAGAATTCATCTCTACATCAATGTTTCCAGGCATTCCTAAACGATCTATAACAGCTCCAAATGGACTTTTATTATTGCTCGGCCATGTTAGCAATTTAACTTTAACTTTTTCACCGTCTTTTGCTCCGTGTAAATGTCCTCTATCAATAAAGAAGTCAACAGGCATGTTCTTATCATCTGGTCTAACAAATACAGCTCTAGAAGATTTATCTACAGTTCCTATAAATTCAGTTCTGTTGCGTTCAACAATTTCAATGACTTTCCCTTCTTGCTTTCCTTTTCGTTCAGAAACAGCAACGCGCACTGTATCTTTTTGTAGGGCTTTACCTGTATTGGAAGAATGAATATATATATCATCTTCTCTACCTTCAACAATCAGATAAGCAGAACCTCTTGAATTAAAATCAATTTTTCCAATTAATTCTTCTTGCTCTTGTCCTGCATAGTTTGCTTTGTATTTTCCACTACCTACATGTCTAATCCAGTCATTCCCCTCAAGTTCAATAAGTATGGTGTTCATTAGCTTTCGTTCATTTCCATTCGCTAAGCCTAATGCTTTAGACATATCTTTGTAGTTGAAAGCTGTTTCGGGGTTGTGGTCAAAAACTTTTAAGGTTTTCTGAATTAATTTTTTCTTTAAAGTAGCTGGGGTTTTTCTTTTATTTCTTTTTTTACTCATATTTTAAATTTAACATCACTAGACTGATTTATAAAATCGATATAATGTGATGGAACATCGTGTTTGATTGATTTGGCGATGTTGGTTTGAATAGCTCCTTTGAAACTTTGTGTACTAAGATATTGAAAAACGATTTTCAATGGAATAGTTAAGGAGTTTAGATGATTAGCTCTCGTAAAAGATACTAATTTTTAAATTAAATAGTAGTTGAATAACTTTAATTCGTAGCAAAAGTAATGATATTCTGATAAGAATGTATTAAAAAAATGTTATTTTATTGTTTGGTTGATTTAAACTATTGGTTTTTGACTAAAAAGAAATCATTCTTTAATCACCTTAATTGTTTGCTTAGATTGCTCCAGGTGTATTAGATAAGTCCCTTTTGGATAATTAGAAAAATCAAGTGTATTGGTGTTGGAGTAATTTTGAAGCATTTGGCCTTGTATATTTAAGATCTTGATGGTTTCGTTGGGGTGAATTCCCTCAATCTTCAGTAACCCATTTGTTGGATTAGGGTAAGCAATAGATTTTGATTGCTTTAGTTGTTGATTTAATCCAGAGAGTTCAGGGATTTTAAATTGAAATAAGATAACAGCATTAGGTTCCAAAGTAAAATTTAAAGAACCATTAGGTAGCAATGTTGCGATACTGTTTAATGCTTGATTAGTAGTAAGTTGTTGTATGGCATTGTTTTGACTAACTCCAGCATTAATCAATGAATCGTAAGTGAATTGATTGTTGTTATGGTTGTTATCAATTAGAAAATAATGTCCAGAATAATTGTTGCTGTATCCATTAATAGATAATTGGATTGTTCTGGCTATTGTTTGTAGACTATCATAATGTTCGTAGATAGGAATAGCATTGTTTATAGCTATGTTGATAGGGGTTGAGCTGGGAATAGTAATTAGTCCTTTATAAATAGAGTCTAGGTGGGATAAGTCATTTGCAGAGATATTAATGAATCCTTGAGCATCTAACTCGCTAGCATTAAAATTGCCTTCATATAAGGTATAGTTAAAGGCTTCAGCAAATGCAGGAGGAATATAGTTCCCGATCAAGATGTTTAGCGTGTCATTTGAGAGGGATTGTATCACATCTAAAGGAGCACTAGTTGTATGTTTGATGGTTTGACCTTTTAATTGGTTAGCCAATAATAAACTATTGTATGCGGGTTTGTGTATTGCGCCATAGCTTACTAAGCCATAATCGTTGTGAAATTCATTGGAAGATTGACTAAAATCTTGCCATGCAGCAACAAGATTGTTGTCGATCCTAGTGTTTGCAATAGCAATTAAGTTTTTAATAAAATAAGATTTTTGAATAGGCGTGTCGCGACTAACAGAAGGTGCGTTCCATTCACTAACGATAAGTTCAGGTGTATTTTGAGAATGACTCGTGTATTTGTAGTTGATATAGTCTACAGCATTCTGATAAGTCTGATAGGTATGGTTAAAATTATGCCAAGAAATAAAATCAAGGGGTTTGTTCCATAAAACAGAAGAGTCAATTAAAGCTCCAATTAAAGAAGTGTTAGCAATAGTATGAGTTAAATATCCATAAGGAGGTTGAGTATAAATATGATTGCCCCAATAGTTGGTAGCAGGTCCGCCTACTGGAATATTGTTATTCACTGCTTTTATTGCAGCATAAGTATTACTAAATAATTCAAAAAACTCAGCTTCAGTTCCAGTCCAAGAACCTAAGTCTGGTTCGTTCCAAATTTCAAAATAAGCATTGGTAATGCCATAGTCATTTACTAATTTAGAGGTAATGGCTGTAATTGCGCTGTTCCATTGAGTATAGCTAGATGGTGGTTTAGTATTTAATACATACCATCCAGGAGTTGTAGCAGGAGATCCGTCATTTGAGCTACTTAGCCAAGCGGGCATTTTTTCGAAAATAAAAATAAGTTTATCAGTCTTAGCAGCTAAAGATTGAATAATAGTGCTAACATTATCCAAATATGCTAAGCTTTGATTAATGTCACTAGAATTGTTAATCGCACTCTCAATAATATGTGTACGAATAGCATTTTGATGAATGCCATTGTTTAAAAAGTCAGCTTGAGCTTCTTGAGTTTTGGGAACATAAAATACCCCAGGCGTATAATTCTGATTGATAGAAGCCTCTATAGAATCAGGGTAGCTTGTAACAATTGTTTGGGCAATACTAATGTGGTAAAAGCTTAATGCTAATAAAAAGAGATAAATCAACTTCATAAAACACAGTTTTTAATAGACCAATATTAGCAAAATTTAGTCCATAATTTACAAATTATAGATTAAATTTTGATTCAATTGATTTATCGTGTTTTAAAATAAGTGTACTAAATGTTTACCTAGGAACTTCAACTGCTTTGATAATTTCTTGAATAATATTGGCTTCTGTCATTCCTTCCATTTCAGCTTCAGGAGTTAAAATAATTCTATGGTTGATGACGTGATAAGCGACATATTGAACATCATCAGGAATTACAAAATCTCTTCCACGCATTGCAGCCATTGTTTTGGATGCTTTTAGCATAGAAAGTGAAGCTCTTGGAGATGCTCCTAAATATAATTTTCCGTGATTACGTGTGTTATGGGTAATTTCTGCAATGTATTTAATAATAGAATCTTCCACTCTTACCTGTGAAATGGTTTCTTGTATGGTTTTAAGGTCTGCTTTAGAAAAAACATTGGCAATTTTATCAAAATCAACAGAGATACCGCTTTTGTATCTGGTAAGGATATCTTTTTCTTCATCTAAGGATGGGTAATTTAAGTTGATCTTAAATAAGAAACGGTCCAACTGAGCCTCTGGTAAACGATAAGTACCCTCTTGTTCAACAGGGTTTTGTGTTGCTATTACTAAGAATGGGAAATCCAATTTATGGGTAACACCATCGTAAGTAATCTGGCGCTCTTCCATAACCTCAAATAAAGCCGCTTGGGTTTTTGCAGGAGCCCTGTTGATCTCATCAATTAATGCAATGTTGGTGAAAATAGGACCTTTCTTAAACGAAAATTCACTTGTTTTCATGTTGAAGATTGATGTCCCTATAATATCAGAAGGCATCATGTCAGGGGTGAACTGAATTCTTGAAAAATCAACAGAAAGTGTTTGAGCAAGAACTTTAGCTGTGAGCGTTTTAGCTATTCCAGGAACTCCCTCCAATAAAATATGACCGCCACTAAATAGACCAATTAATAGTAAATCAACCATTTCGTGTTGCCCTACTAAGTAGTTAGAAATTTCATTCCTAGCTTTAGTTATTTTTTCATTGATTAACGACAAATCAATTCTAGAGCCACTGAAAGAAGTAGAATATTCTTGACTTGCAGCCGCAATAGGTTGTTCGGTAATTGGAGCTTTAGCTGTTTGAGCTTGCTCTTCTTGTGGCTGTTGTGCATTGTTTTCAGGTTGAGTTGGGTTGTTTTCTTCCATTTTAATCCAGAATAATTGGTCTTATATTATACTTTAGTTGGATAAATATACACAATTACTTATCAACATAAGAACATCAAAAAAATAAAAATTTAATTTTAAAATAAAACACTTACATTTGTTAAATTGGAGGAATCTTTTTTATGCCATCCTATTTTGAGGGTATAAAGTATGTTTACCCAATAACATGAAAAAACTTAGTGCAGTTATATTATTCATTGTGAGCTTAACTTTTTGTAGTGTTGCTCAAGACTCAGCAAGTGTTGAGATGCCTAATGTTTTTACTCCTAACAATGATGGAATAAATGATGTTTTTAGGCCAACTTATGTTGGAATTGAAAAGGTAACTGGATACATCTATAACCGATGGGGAGAAGTGATCTACCAATGGTGGGGAGTAAAAGGCTATTGGGATGGATATACTTTTCCTGCAGGAGTGGCTGTACCAGAAGGTACATACTACTATGTGGTGAAAGCTTATTCCTATGCCGAAGAAGAAATTATAAAAACAGGAGTAGTTAGCTTAAAAAGATAATCATTTTACAGCATTTTTCGAGGTCTCAAAAAAAACCATTACATTTGTCCGCTCTTTTTTTGGAAAAGAGCTTTTTTTAGATAATTAAATCAATAGAGATGAACGAGTCGATAAAAGAACTTTTAGGGAAATTGTCATTGCGTTTTCAATCGCATCCATGGCATGGAATAAATATAGGAGAAAATGCTCCAAACGAAATAATGTCATTTATAGAAATGACACCAAGTGATACTGTTAAATATGAAGTAGATAAAGAATCGGGATACATCATGGTGGATAGACCACAGAAATTTTCGAACATTATGCCAGCTTTATATGGTTTTGTTCCACAAACTTATTGTGCCGAAGAGGTTGCTGAGTTTTGTATGGAGAAAACAGGAAGAGATGGTATTGTGGGAGATGCAGATCCTTTAGATATCTGTGTGCTTTCTGAGAGAGATATTACACATGGGAATATTTTAGTTCCTGCTATTCCAATAGGAGGGTTTAGAATGATTGATGGAGGAGAAGCTGATGATAAGATTGTTGCCATTCTAAAAGGAGATAAAGTTTATGGTGAGTGGGATGATATTTCGAAATGCCCAGAAGCTTTAGTTCAACGTTTAAAGCACTATTTTTTAACCTATAAAAATGTGCCTGGAGACGGAAAGAAAGTAGAAGTAGAAATTACACATACCTACGGAAAAGAAGAAGCAATTGAAGTGATTAAAAGAAGTTACAACGATTACAAAAAGCATTTTGGAATTGTTGAGGAACAAATTGCTCAATAAACTTTAATAAAAAAAGTAATAAAAAGAGCCATTCAAATAGAGTGGCTCTTTTTGTTTTTAATCTTTACAGTCTTTGGCTATTTTTAAAACTTCAATAATTGAAGCTTTTTGTACATCTTCATAATTGTGATATTTCTCAGCAACAACATCTACAGCGCAATCACAATACTGCTGTGCTTTATCTGCTCCAATTAGTCGACTGGATTTTTCTTCACAATTATTGACAAATTCTTTAATTTGTTTTTTGGTCCAATATTTAGCCGCAGCTTTAGCAAGTGAAGCGCATGAACCTAATGTGAAGATCACAAATGGAATAATAAGTAGCTTTTTCATAAAAACAGTTGAGTAAAAAATTCAAAACAAAAGTATCATTTTAAATTAAATTATGCTTTATTCCCTTTTGCACAGCTTCCATTTTATTGTGTACTTGAAGTTTTTTATAGCAATTTTCTATGTGTTTTCTAACTGTAGCAGGACTTATAATAAGATTGTCTGCAATTTGATGATAATTTAACCCTTTAGAAAGTTGCTCTAAAATTTCAGTTTCTCTTTTAGTAAGAGAAAAATCTTGCATTTCACCTTTATTCTTTAACGCTTCTGGTGATCGTAATAAATGTAAGGTTCTAAGGGCTATCGATGGCGTCATGGCAGCTCCTCCTTCTAGAACGTCAATAATGCCTTTGTATAAGAGGTCAGGGGTAGTCTCTTTTAGTAAGTAACCATCAGCACCTGCTTGAATTGCTTTAAAAATATAAGCGTCACTATCAAAAATAGTGAGCATAATCACTTTGATTTGTGGGTATTTATTTTTGATGAGTTGAGTGGTTTCAATGCCATCCATGATGGGCATTTGTATGTCCATTAAGATAACATCAATATGATGGTTTTCTTGGAGTTTCTCTAATAAATCTTTTCCATGTTCTCCTCTATACTTTAATGTAAAGTCGGAGAATAATGATAGCTTATCCTTTATAGACTCAAATAAAAAACTATTATCTTCTGCTACTGCTATTTTTATTTTCATACTCAATGCATCTATCCTCCAAAACTAATTATTTTTTACAGGAATTAATATACGTCATATAGCTAGTTTGATTTAGCACTACCATAAAAAGAAAAAACCGAGCTCAAAAAGCTCGGTTTTTACAAAAATAAAACACTACTATATTGAAAAAAATAGCTTAACTCAATTTTGAGTTTAAGCTAGTCCAAGGACCACCGTTATAAGCATCAATACCGTTTTGTTTAAGTATCGAAGTCGCTTGTCCACTTCTTGCTCCACTTCTACAAACTGCTATTACTGCTTTGTTTTTCTTTTTGATGTCATTAACTTTTTTAGAGATTTGATCTAAAGGTATATTTTGAGAACCTTTATAGTGCCCTTGTTTGTACTCTCCTGTAGTTCTAACGTCTATTATCATAGCACCGTTCTCATAAATTTCTTTAAAATTTACTTTAGATTTTAATCCTAATATTTCTAATAACCCCATTTATCGTTGATTTAAATTGATGCCACAAATGTATTATTACCATAAAGGACACACAGTAACAATAGTTACAATGAACAGCTTTTTTAGGGTTTAACTTTTCTTAACAAGGTCTGAAATACTAAATTTTGTTTTTTCAAGTTTTATTCATAGATTTATTACAACGAAACAACAAAAACAAGGTAAAATTATGTTAGGATTAAGTAAGAAAGTACTTAAAGGCGTAAGTTTTGATAAGTATTTGTTTCAGAAAGAATTGAAAAAGTCAATTCGATATATAAAGAAAGAAGACTTATCTAAATTTTATGTTTGGTGCTTAGCTTCTTTTGCCATGTACAATGATATTATTGTAGATGCATTTGAAGCGGTTTGAAAAAACAAACAATTTATTAGTTAAATTTTGAAGAGCAATATAGTCTAATTCTATATTGCTTTTTTATTTTTGTATTTGATGAAAAGTTCCTATTTGTTTTTGATGATTTTTACAATGGTAAAAATAAGCTTTGGGCAGCAAGATACATTGCCTGAAGTTGAGGTTGAAGCAAATAAGATTAATACCCCTTCTCAGACTTATAAGTCGATTCCTTTAAAATTATCTGGGGCCAATAATTTGGGAGCTGTGCTCTCCGAAAATACACCAATTTATATCAAGTCCTATGGGCAAGGTAGCTTGTCTACAGTTTCAATTAGAGGAGGAAGTGCAAGTCAAACACAAATAATATGGAATGGCTTTTCAATTAATTCCCCAACACTAGGCCAAAGTGATTTGGCTATTGCATCAACTTCTTTAATTGATGTTGCAGCTGTTCATCTTGGGGCGAGTAGTATTGTTAATACTAGTGGTGGGTTAGGTGGCGCAATTCAATTGTCTAATCAAACAACATTTGATAAAAGAATAAACCTTGATGTAACCAAAGAGTTGGGAAGTTTTGGAATAGATAATACTACTCTGAAGTTAAAGGTAGGAAACAAGAAATGGCAGTCTTTTACTGGACTTGTAAAAAAGCATGCAGACAATAATTTTCAATATCGAGACTTTTTACAAAAAGAACCTCAGGTTATTCGCCAAACGAATGCTAATTATGACCAATTAGAGCTGGCTCAAAATTTTTATTATCATGCTTCCAATCATCATCGGTTAAACTTAAAAACTAACCTAACAATGTCTCAGCGGTTGCTCCCACCAGTGATGGGAGTAAAGACAAGAGGTGAACGTCAAAAGGATGACGTGCTTAAAACAGCATTAGAATGGAGCTATAATAAAGACAAGTATTTTCAACAAGTGGCTTTTGGATATTTTTATGATTTTTTGAATTATATAGATACCATGAGTGCTATCGACTCCAAAGTTCAAATTAATGCTTATAAAGCTTATTATAAAGGTAAATATTATGTGAATGATTCAATTCAGTTGAGGGCGTCATTAAATACAGAAAGGGTGATAGCGAACTCTTCTGGGTTTGATGGAGAAAAGGAACAGTTGAGAAATGCCCTATTCCTAGAGTATTATCAAAACCTTAAGTATAACCTTTCCTATACCTTCTCGCTTAGAAAAGAGTTGATTTCATCAGTTGTATCACCCATTGTACCTGCGTTATCTTTAAAATGGTATATAAAGAAACAACATCAAGTGCTTTTCTCTGCTGCACAAAACTTTCGGGCTCCAACACTAAATGATTTGTTTTGGAGCCCAGGAGGAAATCCTGATTTGCAACCAGAAGAAGGGAAGATGACTGATTTGGGATATACATACAAGACGAAAGAATTTAGTTTAGGACTAACAGGTTATTATTCCTTGATTCAAAATTGGATTCAATGGTTGCCATCCCATGAGGGGTATTGGAAACCTCAGAATATTAAGGAAGTTGAATCATACGGCGTAGAATTGAATGGCGTAAAAAAAATAAAGCTAAAAGGGGTAACTCTTGATATACATGGAGGCTATAATTTAGTTTTTTCAAAAAATAAAAAGACAAACATTGAAAATGATTTGTCAATAGGAAAACAACTGATTTATGTTCCTCAAAATTCAGCAAATATTAGCATGAACTTAGCATATAAGACTTTCTATTTGACCTATCAACAATCCTACACAGGAGTAGCATTTATTGATGCTGGAAATCAGGTGTATATGCCTTATTTTGCTCCCGCCACTTTAGGTTTAGGTTGGAAAGCTGCTGGTAAAAAAGCTAAAAATAGATTGGAAATAATCACTAGTGTTGTTAATTTATTTGATGAAGAGTATCAGATTATTGCAAATAGACCTATGCCTGGTAGGTATTATACTTTAACAATTAAGGTAAACTTTAAAAAATAAAAGAGATGAGAACGTTATCGATATTGTTAATTATTGGGCTATTACTTGGGGCATGCCGAAAAAAAGAGGTTGGCCCACAACGTATAGACGGAACAGCTTATCATAAAGAAGCTGGTAGTAAGGTTGTGATCGGCTGTGAAGGTAACTTTGGCTGGGGAAATGCTTCAATGTCTGTCTATAATGCAGAAACGAAAGTCAACGTCAATCAGGTGTTTAGCACGCAAAATAGTCTTCCATTGGGAGATGTTTTTCAGTCGTCAACATTGTTTAATGGAGATTTATTTGTGGTGGTCAATAATTCAAATAAAATAGAAGTTGTAGATACGACTAATTTTTTATCAAAAGGAACCATTACAGGACTTACAAGCCCACGTTATTTTTTAGGTGTTTCTCCATCAAAAGCGTATGTGTCTGATTTGTATGCTAATGCAATAACGATCGTTAACCCGACTACTTTTCAAGTTACTGAATCTATTCCTGTTTCAGCATGGACAGAGCAGTTGGTTTTACTAGATCAAACGGCCTACGTAACACAAAAGGGCTCCAACCAAGTTTTATTAATTGACGTTACAACAGATGCTATCATAGATTCGATAACTGTTGGACGAGAACCCAATAGTTTAGTGTTGGATACTTTTGATAATCTTTGGGTGTTATGCAGTGGAGGAGTGAATGAAGCGATCCCGTCATTAGTTCAAATTAATACAGCGACTAATACTGTAATGAAAGAGTTGTTTTTTAGCTCCATAACCGAATCTCCTAACAACTTACAGATAGATACTAGTGGAACACAGTTAATTTATTTGAATAGTGCAATTTATCAGCAGTCCATCTCGTCCAATACCATGAATCAGACACCTGTGTTGAATGCAGGGAATATCGTTTATTATGGATTGGGAGTGAATCCATATAATAACGAAATCTATTTATCGGATGCAAAAGATTATGTTCAAGCAGGAACAGTATATCGTTATTCACCAACGTTAGAGCTAATTGATCATTTTAATACTGGGATTATCCCACAAGATTTTACATTTTTAGAAAACTAATGGGAAACTCATAAAATGGCTAAACTTATTCAAGTTAAAGTGCTCATGAGTTATTTAAATGGATAAGGGAATAACGGTTTTCACTTTTTTAAATGTATCGCATTTTCATGATAATCGTTTTATCTTCCTGAGAAAGGTAAAACTTAAAGTCATCAAAAGCAGGTTCCGTGACGCCTTTGTGGTAGTAGTTAGAAAAGGCAAAGCCTTCAGTGGGGATAAAGAATATAAAATTCATTTTCCAATTTTTATCTTCATCATCCATCAGAGCAAGACCATAAATGTTGGGGGTAAGGTTGGGGATACTCGTAGTTAAAACTCCATCTTTAACAGTTGTTTTGGGTACTGCTTTCCATATAATAGGTTGCTTAGCTTGGTAATTCTTTTCGTTTGTATATACACCAATCAAAAGTTGTCCTTTGTTGTTTTTTATGTCTGTAACTTTTATGTTGACCGTTTGCGATAAACAACAAAAAGATGTTAAGACAACTGCTATTATAAGATTAAGAACTTTCATTTATAAATACCTCAATTTCATGACGACAGTTTTATCATCTTTTCCAAGGTCAAAGTCAAAATCATAAAATTTAGGTTTACTCATTCCTGTATGGTAGTAATCAGAAAATGCAAAACCTTCTTTAGGAAGTATTAAGCCATAAGTCATCTCACGATCAAAATCTTCGTCATCTAGCAAAGCAATACCATAAGTTCCTGGTGATAGTCCCTCAACTTTGGTGGATATTTTTCCATTTTGAACTTTTGTTTTGTAAACCGTGAGTTTTTTTACTGCTTTTTCATTAACGTAATCAGTTTGATTAGTGTAAATCCCTAATAAAAGTTGGCCTTTATTATTCCTAATGTTTGTAAATTCTATAGTTAATGTTTGGGCATACATAGAAAACAGCATTCCCATTAGGAAAAATGTTAATACTAAATGTTTTTTCATGTCTAATAAACTAAACGAACCAATACTTGGTTGTATCAATTTCAAAAAATTTTTGTTTTTCTTTCCATTCTTTAAATGCAACTCTAAAGAGCTGGACCATTTCTTTGTCTTCTAAGAAATAACTTGTTGGTTGGTCTTTAACGAGAAGGTGTTGCTTAATATTGTCCTTTAGGTAGTTTTTCCAAAAAGTTGAAGCATGTGTTTTTGCTTCATTTTTACCTACTTCTCGAAATTCTAAAATTGTCTTAGAAGCTTGTTTAGCATCATTGGTGTAGTCTTCTCCACGTTCTAGAATTTCAACCAATTCTGCATTTGATTTATTAGCATAAGTATTAAGCAGTGACATTTCTCCTTTCTTTATTCATCTTAGAAAAATAGGCTGTCCTTAGGTTGAAGTCTTGGCTGTTTTCAATTGGTGTATGAATAGAACTAAAAATATCCATAAACTCTTCGTTGTGATTCTTGGGCTTTCCTGTTTTGATATCAAAGTGCACCAAGTTTACCCAGTTTAAAGCTTTCAAATGGGTCTTTTCTAAATCCCACATTTTCATTTCGATAAAAAGATGTTTATTTCCAAAATCTAAAACCTGAGACTCAATTAAGATATCTTCATTGACATTGGCTGGAACCAAATAGCTAATCATATTACTCGTAACAACCCATCCTAAGTTTTCTTTAAATGCTAATTCCCCCGTTTTAATTCCAAAATTAGCTTCAAATTGATCTTCCCTAGCGTTTACAAAATAATCCAAATACCTTGCATTATTAAGGTGTCTAAAAGGATCTGAATCCTGAAAACGAACTTGATAGGTAGATTGTAATATGTTTGATTTATTTTCCATTTTGTTTAGTAATGTGTTTGTCTAATAATGAATTGGCTTGTTTGTTAAATTGATTTTGAAAAAAAGTAGTTCCGCCAACTAAAGAACCCACCAGACCAAAAGCTTGTTTGGACCATTTTTTAAAACTAAAATGATCGGTATGTTTAATGATTTTACCATCTTTAAATTCAAACTCTGCGTCTATGATGTTGTGCACTTTTTTACCTGTTGCCGAAAACGTGTACCAAGCTTCCCAATGTGCTTTTCCCGTTTGTTCATTGGCATCAATTCCTGAGAACTCCATTTTTAGATCTTTACCAGATATACATAGCATTTCCCACATTGCACCTGCACGTTCGCCCTGTAAGATGCCAAAAGCTGGATCTTCAAAAACAATATCCTTATGATAACATTCGGCCATTGTTTTAGCGTCTTTTGCTTGAAAAGCAGTATAAAATTTTGTCAAAAGTGCTTTATTGTCCATAAGAGTTAATTACCTTTGGTTTATGTTTACGAATATAAACAAATATCCTGTTTGTTTTAAAATAACTTCAAAATGAGATTTTTAATACTATTCCTAATTACTCCATTTATTTTCTATTCACAAACTCCTCAGGAATATGGGAAAGATATTGTGAAAACCTTAGCCTCTCCAGAGTTTTATGGCCGAGGATATGTGAATGATGGAAGTGAAATTGCGGCTGATTTTGTCGTTGAAAAATTTAAAGAGTATGGTTTAAAACCATACCATAACACCTATAAACAACCTTTTAATTTAACAGTGAACACATTTCCAACAGTGGTAGAAATGACTATTGATGGAAAAGCTTTAGAAACAGGTAAGGAGTTTGTTGTTTCTCCAATTTCTGGAAGTTGTCATGGGGAGTATGTTCCATTTTGGATCGACAGTGCCAACTTTCCAAAGGTGATAGAAGACCTAAAATCCATGCGAATGAACGGTACGACGGCTTTTATAATGGATAAAAAAGGAATAAGTAACAAAGATACTTTAGCATTATTCAATGAGTTAAAATATTACCTTTCTACATTAGGGCCTGTAATCACAATAGAAGAAGAAAAGTTTACATGGTCTGTAGGTCGTCAAGAAGCTTCCAATGCTATTGTTGCCGTATTGAGAAAGAACATTTCTAAGTCGATAGAAAAAGTAGCGTTTAATATTGAAAATAAGTTGGAAGAAAACTATGAAGTAGCAAATGTTATAGGGTATATTGAGGGGAAGTGTAAAAAGAAAAATATTGTAATCACTTCCCATTTCGATCATTTAGGAATGATGGGGCAAAAGACTTATTTTCCAGGAGCTAATGATAATGCTAGTGGAACGGCAATGTTTCTTTATCTAGCTCAATATTATTCAACACATCAACCTAAATACAACATTGTTTTTATGTCATTCGCAGCTGAAGAAGCAGGAATTTTAGGTTCTAAACATTATACAGAACACCCACTATTCCCTTTGGATGAAATTAAGTTTCTAGTGAACTTAGATTTAGCAGGAACAGGAGAGGAAGGGGTAACAGTGGTTAACGCAACCCTTCATAAAAAGGAGTTTAAAAAACTAGGAAAAATCAATTTAAAAAATAATTATATGGAAAAAGTGAAGTTAAGAGGCCCTGCTGCAAATTCTGACCATTATTTCTTTACTCAAAAAGGAGTTCCAGCCTTTTTTATCTACACCAATGGAGGAATTAAAGCTTATCATGATGTGTATGATAAATCAGAAACATTGCCATTAACTGAATTTAACGATTATAGTGAGTTGCTAATAGCTTTTATAAAAAAGCTGTAACCCGTCCGCATAAATTAATGGCATTTTCTGTGATTATTGAAAAGATGTGATAATTATAAGCCTCCTAGAATATATTTAGTAACTTTAGACCTCTAAAATTACTATAGTCATGACAGAAATTAAATTAAATGAAAAGCTAGAGAACGCTAGTTCAATATATCTCGTAGAAAAAATAGAAGATTTACCTGCTAATACTTGCTCGTCAAAGGAGTTAGACTATATCACAGGAAAATTGAAAGAGAACTTTGATTACGCTATTGTTAATCAATATGATGAGCGAATAGTAGTGGTAAAAGTTGCCAAAGAAAATACCTATCAAAACGTAGAAAAAGTAAGAAAAGCTGGAGCTAAAATTTTGAGTGAGCTCAACGGAGCTAAAGTAGCAAATGTTCATGTTTTTGGAAATGAAGCCAGTTCATTGGCTATGGCTGAAGGAATGGCTTTAGCAAATTATCAGTTTTTAAAATATTTTAAAGATGCTGATAAAAAACAAAATGCCCTGGCAGCAATTAGTCTGATTTCAGATTCAATTGGAGCGCAAAAGGTCTTAGAATTAGTTGCTGGAATAGAAGCAAACTCATGGGCAAAAGACCTTGTCAATGAGCCTTTATCCTTTTTAACGGCAACGGAGCTTGCCAATCAAATAGTGGAGAAAACAACTCCTGTTGGAGTTAAAGTTGAGGTGTTAGATCAGTTGAAAATAGAAACACTAAAGATGGGAGGTTTACTAGCTGTAAATCAAGGGAGCTTAGATCCTGCTACATTCACCATTATGGAATGGAAACCAGAAAATGCTAGAAATGTTAAGCCTATCGTTTTGGTTGGGAAAGGAATCGTTTACGATACGGGAGGTTTGAGTCTTAAGCCAACAGCAAACTCTATGGATTTTATGAAATCAGATATGGGAGGAGCAGCTGCAATGGCTGGAGCGATATATGCCGTTGCTAAAGCTAAAATTCCTGTTCATGTAGTGGGATTAATTCCTGCTACAGATAACCGCCCAAGTGGAAATGCTTATGCGCCAGGAGATGTAATTAATATGTATAACGGGTTAACTGTTGAAGTGTTAAATACAGATGCAGAGGGACGTATGGTCATGGCTGATGCCTTGAGTTATGCTAAAAAATATGAACCAGAGTTGGTAATCGATGCAGCAACACTTACTGGAGCAGCTGTTGCAGCTTTAGGGCCAGAAGCATCTGCAATAATGGGAACTGCTGATGAATCGGTAATGAGCGCATTGAAAACAGCTGGAGTTGATACTTATGAAAGAGTGGTTGAATTCCCGTTTTTTGAAGAATATGGAGAGTATTTAAAATCAGATATTGCTGATTTAAAGAATATTGGAGGGCCATTAGCAGGAACAATTACTGCGGGTAAATTTCTTGAGAATTTTACTGATTATCCATGGGTTCATGTGGATATTGCCCCAACAGCTTGGAGTAAGGCAACTAAGGGGTATACCTCTAAAGGAGCAACAGCGAGTGGTGTACGTTTGTTCTTTGAGTTTATTAAGAATTACACAAAATAAGTATGAGTAATAAGAAAGAAAATATTAGAGTAGGAATATCAGTAGGTGATATCAATGGTGTTGGAATGGAAGTGATCATGAAAACACTTAAAGATAATCGAGTCTTAGAAGATATTACTGTTATCGTCTATGGTGCTGCTCGTTTAACATCTTACTATAAAAAAACTTTGGGATTCAATCAGTTTAACTTTGTAAAAACAGAGAGTGCTGAAAAGGCTAAACCTAATAAAGCAAACTTAATTAATGTATGGCAAGATGAGGTAAAGATAACAATGGGAGAATCAACAGAAGACGGAGGGATTTATGCGCTGAAGTCTTTAAAAGCTGCTACAGAAGATTTGGCTGGAGGAAAGATTGATGTATTGGTTACCGCTCCAATTAATAAGCATAATATTCAAAGTGAACAGTTTAATTTTCCTGGGCATACAGAATATTTAACACAATATGCTAATGCTGATGAATCACTCATGTTTATGATTGATGAAGGGTTAAGGATAGGAGTTGCAACGAATCATATTCCTTTAAAGGAGGTGTCTGAGGTGCTAACCAAAGAGTTGATTGCTGATAAGGTCAGGTTGATGGTCGCTTCTTTGAAAAAAGATTTTGGAATAGAAGAGCCTAGAATCGCAGTTTTAGGGTTAAATCCTCATGCTGGAGACGATGGGTTGTTAGGAGACGAAGAGGAAGAAGTAATTATCCCTGCTCTTGAAGATTTAAATGAAGAAGGAATAATGGCTTACGGCCCTTATGCTGCTGATGGTATTTTTGGATCAGAAAATTATTATAAATTTGATGCAGTTCTTGCCATGTATCACGATCAAGGATTAGTTCCTTTTAAAGCTTTGTCTAGAGGGAATGGAGTCAATTTTACAGCAGGCTTGCCTATTGTAAGAACATCGCCCGACCATGGAACAGCGTTTGATATTGTTGGAAAAGGAAAGGCTTCAGAGGCCTCGTTTAGAAATGCCTTATTTACAGCTGTAGATATTTTTAGAAATAGACAACACTATAAGCAAATAACAGCCAACCCTTTGCCAATAAAAGAACATAAAAAAGAATATCATAAGAAATAAAAAAAGGCTTGAGTTTTTTCAAGCCTTTTTTATTAATTCTATTCTAATTAGGTACAAAGTTTTAACCTTTTAGGTAAGAAGAAAGCATCCACAGTGTCTTTTCTGATTCAGAGATGTAGTCACTCATTAAACTTGCAGTCCCCTCATCTTCAGCGTCGCTTGCCATACTTAAAATCTCACGTTCTTTTAAAATGATAGTAGAGAAGTTACTCACAATGATTTTGATTCCCTCTATACCATTTGTAATTCCTTTTTCAGCTTTAATATCGGATTGATTAAGGTAGTCTTCAAATGTATGTAAAGGCTCTCCTTCTAAGGTTAAAATTCGTTCAGCTATTTCATCTACTTTAAGAACAGCATCGTTATAAAATTCCTCAAATTTTAAGTGAAGTTCAAAAAACTCACGCCCTTTAATATTCCAATGTAAGCCTCTTAGGTTTTGATAAAAGAGCTGGTAATCAGCAAGTAATAAGTTGAGTTTTTGACTAAGTTTTTCTGCTGCTTCTTTATTGATTCCAATTAAATTCTTCATGATTCGTTGTTTTTTTATTTTGTTACCACAAAGATCATTAGTTTATTGGTATAAATCAAATTGATAGTTTTTATACCAGTATAAGAATAATTTATATCCTAATCCATTGTAAAATGAAAGCTGTAATGTTGGGAAGTTGATAATGATAGTGAGCCACACTTACTGGATCATTTTGCGTAGATGGAAGTTTTTCTTTAGCATTGATTTGTTCACGTTCATGAATTAATTTCATTTTGTAAATACCGTCATTAATCGTTTCTACTTTGGAAATAATCGCTTGAGTTGTAATGATATTTTGGTCAAAAAATACTTCGGCAGTTTCATTTTCAAAGTCGATGTCGAATGAAGTGATGCCATTTGTTTTACTCATCTCTTTTTCAATAACACCTTTACATCCATGTTCACATACCATACCATCGATTTCAAAGTTGGCAATCCAATTTTTAGGAGCTTTAGGGGTTGTGTTACTTGAACAAGCATTAAACACAAAAAAAGTAATTGTAAGGGCGAGTAAAGTAACTATTCTGATCATAATGGTAAATATTGTGAATACAAAATTAATGAAAATAGTTAAAAGCAACTTTTAACTATTGCTTTTTAACAATTCTTAAAAAGATAGTGACTACATTTGCCCCTCAAAAAAAAATAAATGTCTGAAACGCTTAAATCTTGGTTGTTGTTGATTTTACTTTCTTGTGTATGGGGAAGTTCTTTTGTACTTATCAAGATGGGACTGTTTGATAGTGCTGGTGCGGTACGTTTGCCTGCGGATCAATTAGGAGCGCTAAGGGTTACTTTTGCTTTTTTGGCTCTGGTTCCAATTCTTCTCAGAAGTTTTAAATACCTCAGTAAAGATAATTTTATTTTTCTGATGATAGCAGGTGTGTGTGGAAATGGTCTGCCCGCTTTTCTTTTTGCTTATGCTGAAACGACACTGAATAGCTCAATTACAGGGATGTTAAACTCCTTAGTTCCTTTATTTACTATTATTATTGGCGCTGTTTTTTTTAGTTTTAAAATTAAAAAGATTCATTTGATAGGAATTGCAGTCGCTGTATTGGGAACATTTTTGATTGTACAAGAAAAATTGATTGGAGTTAAGATAACAACTGGAATGTTGTTGCCATTTTTTGCGCTAATTTTAGCCACGATGTGCTATGCTACTAGTTTAAATGTTATTAAATATAAGCTGGTGAACGTAAAATCAACGGCGATAACAGCCTTGTCATTTTTTATGATTTCGCCATTTGCCATAGGTTATTTGATAAGTTCTGATTTTACCACTCGAATACAAACTCAAGAGAATATATTACCTGGGGTAGGAGCAATCCTGATTCTGGCAATAGTAGGAACGGCTACAGCAGTTTTACTCTTTAACAAATTGATTAAAATAAGTTCACCTATTTTTGCCTCTTCAGTCACCTATTTTATTCCGATTGTAGCGATTATTATTGGGTGGATCATTGGCGAGTCAATATCCTTACTTCAGTTACTTGGAATGGGAGTATTAATAGCAGGGGTTTTGATTATCAATAGAGGAAAGTAACCATTGGATTTAATATTTCTTTTCCTTAGGATGAGTAAGTACATTCTTCATGAGTTCGTCGACTATATGCTCAACAGCAGGGCATGCCTCTGCATTTTTAAGCAATAATGGTAACATCTTTTTTTGAGAACGCATACCTGTTAAGGGGTAATCAGCACAAGCTTTAGGTCGTACATCATAAATAGAACAATAATTATCACTCCCTAAAAAAGCACAAGGAACTTGCTTTAGCACATAATCGTCATCTTCATCAATTCTAAGGTACTCATCGACAAATTGACCAGGCTTCATTCTGAAATGTTTGGATATTCGACTAATATCTTTGCTTGTAAAAAGTGGTCCTGTTGTTTTGCAACAGTTGGCACAGTCAAGACAATTAACAACTTTGAATGCTTTTTCATCTGCTGTATTGATGATACGATCTAGCTCTCCATCCTTTTTTTGTTTTAATTGTCGGAGGAGTTTATTGTTACGGTTATTAATCGCCTTTTTGCTTAATGGTTTACTTTTAGACATAGGGAAAGGTTAGTTTTACTTTCAACTATTTATTAGCATCTTGATTAAACTGTCTAACTTTGAGATAGCGCATAAAGACAGACATACTCGATAAAGTGCAAAGAATAAAACCTGTAAGACCGTCTAAGATTCCTAATTTTAAAAAGTAGTCCTGAAAAAATCGAAAAGCAGGCTTTACCAAAAAATGAAATAATGTAGGCTTTTCTCCTCTATTTGCCCTATCAGTACCACTCATAGTCGTATACCGATCCCATTTTTCTAAATAGTGAAAAATATCCTTAAAAGTATAGTGAACGAGTTTGTTTTTTAGCGAACCCACAGTTCCCTCACATATAATTTCAGCATGAACGCTTTTGTCTTCATAACGACAATTATCACGTTTAAAAAGTCGAATAACTTTATCCCCTTGCCAGCCAGAATATTTTATTTCAGACCCCATAAAAAAGTTTCTGCGTTTGATCCAAAATGCTGCGTGAGGATTTGAAGTTTGTTTCAAGATGCCTTGTATTTCACCTTTAAGCTTTTCATCAACACGCTCATCTGCATCCAGTAAGAAAATCCATTCATGCTGAGCTTGAGGAATCGTCCAGTTTTTTTGAGAAGCAGAATGCTCATATTCGCGTTGAAGTATTCTTGCTCCTTTCTCTTGTGCTATTTCTACCGTATTATCTGTGCTGTATGAATCAACAACGATAATTTCATCAGCCCACTCTACAGATTGTATCGCAGCTTCGATATTGTGTGCTTCATTAAAAGTCGGTATTATAGCAGTTACTTTTTGCATAGTTTGCCAGCAAAGATATGTTTTTTATTACTTTTACAGTAAGAATTTATTTATGAAGATTAGCGGTTTTACTTTTATTAAGAATGGGGATAAATTATATATTCCCACTAAAGAATCTATTTTGTCAATTTTACCAATATGTGATGAGTTTGTTATTGCCTTAGGGGATTGCGATGAAGATGATCAAACTGAAGCGTTAATAAACTCAATAGATTCTCCAAAAATTAAAATAGTAAGAACAGTTTGGGATACCAAAGCTTATCCAAAAAATACAGAGTTTGCCCATCAAACAGATATCGCTAAGGAACATTGTACTGGTGATTGGCTTTTTTATTTACAATGCGATGAGGCGATTCACGAAAAAGATTTAAAAACAATTCAAGAGGCCTGCAAGCGAGAGTTGAACAATACAAAAGTTGAAGGGTTTTTATTCAAATATCTTCATTTCTGGGGAGATTATAAACATTACCACTTGTCGCATGTGTGGTATAATCGAGAAATCCGAATAGTAAGAAATTTACCGGAAATTCATTCTTGGAAAGATGCCCAAAGCTTTAGAAAATTTGAGACTTGGAATGGTGGTTTTGAAGATTACCAACGAAAGGAGGGAACTGAAAAGCTGCAAGTAAAAGAATTGGACGTATATGTTTATCATTATGGATATGTTCGACCTCCTATTTTAATGACGAAAAAAAGAAAGGTAAGTGCTACATCTTATCATGGTGAAGCAGCCAAAGAAGCACATTCAGTTCCTGATTTATACGATTATGGTCCCTTAAATAAATTAACACTTTTTAAAGGGACTCATCCAGCAACAATGAAAGATTGGATGGAGAAGTTTAATTGGAAAGACCAGTTGCAGTATACGGGGAAACGAAATACTAAGCGTCCAATATTAAAACACGAAAAGCCAAAGTATGTCTTTTTGTCTTGGCTAGAAAATACCTTTCGTAGTGGAAAACCAATAGGAGGTTTTAAAAATTATAAAATTATAAAGTGATTTTTGTAGTAGATTTTACGCCGTTTTTATCTATTAAAACCGCATTGTATAATCCACTAGCTAGCCCAGAAGCATCAAGAACGTATTGATGAGCTCCTTTAGATTCATTAAATAACTCTTGTTGTTTGATGATTTTACCACTTAAATCAACCAACAAAAATTGGTACGTTGAGTTTGGTGTCTCAGCTGTTATTTCAATAAAGATATTGTTATTGTTAATAGGTGAAAACACATAAGTATTGGAGTTCTCCTCACAGTTCTCCACAGCGATGATTTCAGAATGTAAATCATTCGTCTCTCCTTCAACAATTAAGCGATAATAACTTTGGTTAATATATGGGTTGCGGTCAACAAAGTTAAACGTGCTTTCGTTGTTTAGTGCATTGGCTGTACCTATAGTCGTAAAGTTGCTTCCGTCTAAACTCTTCTGAACTATAAATGTTGAATTTTCAGTAGTACTAAGCTCCCAAGATAAATGAATAGAAGAATTGTCACAGTTTCCGTCAAAATAATTTAATGATAGAGGAAGTGGATGATCATAGTCAGTCAAAGTCCATGCTCTATAAAATTCAGAAGCTGCAATGTTTACTCCTGTTACACTTCTATTTCCTGCTGTACCAGTTACTGTTCCCCAGATTCCAGCAGAACCACTATGACTTCCCTCCCAATGATTGTTGGAAGTGTTAAATCGTTGTGCTCCTAAATTGGTAATGTTTAATAAATTAGGAGCTCCTGTTTCAGTAGCATCATCATTAAAACCAAAAGAGAGCTGTACAGCTGGTTTAGTAGTGTAATTTTCAGCATCAATAATCCAAAAACGATCTACAACCCAGTTTTTATTGTCTAGATTTCCAGAAGAGGATTGAAAATGTGTTACACCTGAAGCCCATGGTAAGTTGTCATCATCAGTTTCATAAGTGGAAAAAAGTATATCTCCAGAGCCAACACCAGCAGCAGTTGTTTGAACCGTTAAAGGAATCTTTTGTTCTGTACCTCCAACACCAGTCGTAAAAGGTACGGTAAAAGCACCTGTACTTGTGCCTATGTTCCACTTTACATAGTTGTATTCATCTTCTGAAATGATGTTTCCTCCAGAACCTTGTGTGATAATACCATTAGCATTAGTTTGGTTCACAACAACATATACAGGTGTTCCAGCAGTACCTCCATTGAGGACAACATAAGGGTTATCTTTTAAGACTAATGCATGGTTTTGGGCATTAGTCTTATAGAGACCAAGTAACAGTGCTATATATAATAATTTATAGTTCACGATAGTAGAAGAAGCAATTTAGCTGTTTTAGGATTAAAAACCAAAAATCAAGGTTGTAATCCCAGTTTTTTCTTCACTAAAGGTAAAATATTATCCTCTGTGTTTTTTGCATATATAATATGCCCAAAACTTACATCAGTAATATAATCATAGTGGTTTTCCGCAGCAACAGCATCGATAGCCTTTTGCATTTTTTGTCGAATTGGAGCATAAAGTTCTTCTTTCTTTTTATTCAGCTCTGCATCAGCCTGTTTAGGGAAGTTTTTTATGCTTTCTTGTTCTTTTAATAATGCATCAACTTTTTCTTTACGAATTAATTCGCTCATAGAGGCGCTATCTCTTTTATAGCCTGTAACCCCCAATTCAAATTGTTGTTGTTTTTGTTGGTAATAACCAACAAATTCAGTTTTCATTTTGCTAAGTGTAGAATCAGCACTTGCTTTTTCGGGCATTGCTTGCCATAATTGGGTAGTATTGATATATCCAACCTTAGATTTTGCTGTATTTCCTTTTGCAGCAACTAAAACAATTAGCGCAAAAAAACCAGCAACGATTAATGCTGTAGTATAGGAAGTCGACTTCATAATTTATTTATCTTTGTGTAAAATTGAGTATTCTGAGAACAAATATCAAATATAATTCCAATATAAACGAATTAAATAATCTGTTTTTTAAAAATGGAACAGGTTTTTTGTTTTTAAACGATTGTAAAGAAGATCATGGTTACTTTGCTATTGGAGTTCAACAATCCTTTGAAGTGGGAGTGAATGCCCCCGTAGATTTTAAAGCATTAGATGAATTTATAGCAATAAAGGACGCGTGGAAGTTTGGATTTATTTCCTATGATCTAAAAAATGATGTTGAAGCATTAAATTCAAATAATCAAGATGGCTTAACATTTCCCAAAATACACTTTTTTATACCTCAAAACTTATTGTTATATAAGGATGGGGAGTTCTCTTTAATTTATGGAGAAGAAAAATACCTGGAAGAAGTAAAGTTATTTTCGAAAGAGCTCCATTTAGGAAGTCAGAAGTTAAAGTTAAATCCAAGAATTACCCAAGTAGAATACCTTAAAAGTGTGAAGAGGTTGCAAAATGAAATCCGTCTAGGAAATATTTACGAGATTAATTTTTGTTACGAGTTTTATAAGGAGAATACAAGCATTAATCCCATAGCCTTGTATAACCGATTGGTACCTTATACAAAAGCTCCTTTTTCTGCAATAGGAAAGTTCAAGGATAGATATATTATCAGTGCTAGTCCAGAACGTTTTATAAAAAAAGAGGGTGCTAAAGTTGTTTCACAACCGATAAAAGGAACAATTGGTAGAGGAGAAACTAAGGAAGAAGACCTTGAGTTGAAGAAGCAATTGAAAGAGAATCCTAAAGAGCGAAGTGAAAATATCATGATCGTTGACTTAGTTCGTAATGATTTATCACAAATTGGCCGTTTTGATTCTGTGAAAGTAGAAGAGTTATGCGAGGTGTATTCGTTTGAATCTGTACATCAGATGATTTCTACGGTGAGTTGTCAACTGGAAGAAAGGGTTCGCTTTTCAGATGTGCTTAAAGCAACCTTTCCTATGGGGTCTATGACAGGAGCTCCAAAAGTTAGGGCTATGGAGTTGATTGAAGATGAAGAAAAGACCAAAAGAGGAGTCTATTCTGGAGCAGTAGGATATATTAAACCTAATGGGGATTTTGATTTTAATGTGGTGATTCGCTCGTTTTTATATCATAGCACTCAACAATATTTGTCTGCAATGGTGGGAGGAGCAATAACAGCTAAAAGTGATCCTATAAAAGAGTATGAAGAAACACTTGTCAAGATTAACCCTTTATTAAAAGCGATCAGCCAATGAGGACGTTAGAAGAAAGTGTACTTAAGTCGTTAAGGAGCTTGGATAAAAATTATAATCATAAAACCTATTTGTTAGCTGTTAGTGGTGGAAGTGACTCTGTTTGTTTATTCCATGTGTTTAAAGCTTTAGGTTTGCGCTTTGATGTTGCTCATTGCAATTTTAACCTAAGAGGAGAGGAGTCTGAAGGAGATGAAATGTTTGTCCGAAATTTACTTAAAGATCATACTGTAAACGGATACTTTACTACATTTCAAACCGAAAAATATGCAAAAGAGAAGCGGTTGTCTATTCAAGAAGCAGCTAGAAAATTAAGATATGATTGGTTTGCAGAGGTCATTAAAAAGCAAAAAATAGACTATGTTGTAACAGCTCATCATCAAGATGATCTAATAGAAACTTTTTTTATTAACCTAACAAGAGGAACAGGAGTTGCTGGGTTAAAAGGAATTCCAAAGAAATCTAGGAATATAATAAGGCCTATGCTTACGGTTTCTAAAGAAGAAGTAGAGGATTATTTGGGGGAATTACAGTTGAATTATCGTCATGATAGTAGTAATGATAGTTTAAAATACAGTCGAAATTTTCTGCGGCATAAAATAATCCCAGAATTGGACCATGTACATAACAATGCAAAGAAAGGGATGCTTGCTACTGTAGATAATTTGAATTCAATAGAGGAGTATCTTTCTGAAAAATTGAAAGAAGATGAATACAACTATGTAGAGGAAAACGAAGCAATGATCCAACTAAAAGAATTGGCTTCACATTCGTTCTATTTTGTGTTTCATGTATTATCGCGTTATGGATTTACTAAAACACAAGTTGAAAATGTAATTAAAAGTACTCAAAAAGGGCGTTTGTTTTATTCGAATCATTACCGTTTGTTAAAGGAGAATAATCAATTACTCATCAAAAGAAATAAAGAGGAGAATTTAGATAAAACGTATTCGTTAGCTACTTTTGGTCAATATAAACAACCTATTGAATTGGCTGTGGAGGCTTATCAAGGAAGTGTGGATGCGATCGTTTTTAATGAAAATATAGCTTGGATGGATGCCTCAAAAGTTCGTTTCCCTTTAATATTAAGAAGGTGGAAAGAGGGAGATTGTTTTCAACCACTAGGTTTAAAAGGAAAAAAGAAGCTGAGTGATTTTTTTACAGATCTTAAATTAAACCAATTTGAAAAAGAAGCAATTTGGGTATTAGAAAGCCAAGGGGAAATTTGTTGGGTTGTAGGTAAGCGGTTAGGAGATGGAGTCAAAATAACGACCAATACCACAAAAATTATAAAAATTGTAACCAAATTGTAAAAACATACGTATCTAGACCTACCGCGTTAACTAAAACACTAAATACACAAAACACTTTATGGAAAATATGACCCTTACACCTGTACGTATAGAAAAAGAAGAAATTTCAAACCTAATCTTTCCTAAAACTCCCGTAGATAAAACACCAGATGAGTTAAAAGTCTTAAAGCACTCTTTAAGAAGAGCAATGATTTTGGGAAATCTGCATCATTCAAAAATAAAAATTGTTTTCGAGGATGATAAAGGGTTAAAAGAGGTTTTTACAACGGTTTGGGCTGTTGGTGATAAAAATATTGTACTTAAGCAAGGTACAGTAATTCCTATCAATAGAATTGTAAGCATTATTTAAAACAATTCACGATACATTGTTCGTATATCTTTTGTCGTACACTTTCTTATTGTCAAACTTGATATTAATTTTATGTTAAGCAAAAGTGATAGAACAATGAAAAAAATACTTTTATACCTCTTATTTCCATTAAGTATATATAGCCAAGAGAACTATATAATAGATTTTTATGGCTTAGATTCTGTCAACTATGCTTTCGTTAATACTAATGCTTTGGTTAAAGAACGTTGGGATATATTGGCACAACCTAACTTTTGGAAAGAGGTTATGGTGTTGAGTCAAGATTCTTGTTTAGTAAATATAGCCGCAACAAGAGAAGTGTTGGGAAAAGATTCTTTTGTCAAATGGAAAGCTCAAACTGAGGATCAAAAATTAGCCTATAAAGACAGTGTAAGAAAAGTTTTTAACTTGGATTCAACAGAAAAAATTTATGTGACTTCAGGTAAAAGTCATTTTTATCAGTTTGAAAAAGTAATTCCAAGTATAAGTAAAGCCATACCAATCTTTAAAAAATATGATACAGACCCTTGGTATGCCCAAGCGATTTTATTGATTGAGAGTCCTGGTAAAATAGAGTATTCAAATGTCGGTGCTTACGGGCCGTTTCAACTCATGAAATCTGTTGCTCGAAGTCATGGTCTTATTGTCAATAAAACTGTAGATGAACGAAAAGATTTTGAAAAATCTGCAATGGGAGCAGCAAGTTTGCTAAGGAAAACTTGTATTCCAGAAGCGAAAAGGATTTTAAAGAAGAATCAGATTTCATATTCTGAAGATGCCATTTGGTTCAAGCTATTTGTTCTACATATTTATCATGCTGGGGCTGGTAATGTAGATGGGTTAGTTAGTTCATTTAAAGAAAAAGTAAATGGACAAGAACTGATCACAAAAATGTGGCATTCTGAATGGGGAGGATTTAAAAACGCCTCTCAGAATTATTCACAAGTTGCATTAGCTGCGATGTTAAACCTTCATGATTTTATCTATTCTAATTGTAGTGTGCTATACAGTTGTGATATTAAGGAACTATAAGTAACAATTTGCCAACCAGTTTCTTTGTGGTTTTCTTTTTTTTATAAAAAAAAGCTCTATATTCGTGATGAATAATACCCCTGTGAAGTTGAAGACATTTGCATTATTTTTGTCAAATTTTGTTCTTCCCTTTAAAGATGCCCCCCCTCTTCATAGTTTTATGCGTATAACTGTATAAATATGTTAAGTCATATGAAGCTGAGGACACTTGTATATTTGTTTATAATATTTGTTTATTTCTTTTTTTCCTTTAATCAGTACAAAGATGAAAAGGTACATTTAGGGGGAGATAATGTTGCTTATTATTTATTAGCGAAAAACTTATCTCAAGGTAATGGTTATGTCGATAATCATGTTGTGAGTGAAAGAAATGGTGAGATTATTAAGTCTGTTCCTCATACACATTTTCCTCCTGGTTATCCAGCCTTGCTTTCTGTTTTTATGAAGTTTTTCGGGAGTGAAATTAATGTCGCAAAGAATGTCAATGGCTTTTTTTTATTGCTGTCTAGTATCACACTCTTTTTTTTACTCCAAGCAATAAAGATTAATGAAAACATCGCTTTTATTTCATCGCTTTTTTTGTTGGGGAATTACTATATGCTCTACTTTTCGATGTATCTCTACAGTGAAGTCGCTTTTATGCTGTTTCTATTGTTGTTTCTGTATTCTTTTATAAAACAAATGGAGCATCAATTTTTTTGGAAGTCACCATATTTTTATGTGTCTCTTGGTTCGATGATGGTGATGTTTTACATTAAATCAATAGCTGTAGCAGCCATATTTGCAATGTTGTTGTTTTTATTAAGTAAGAAAGAGTGGAAAAGAATATTGGTGTACGTAGGTTCATTTGTGCTGTTTTATTTGCCTTGGTCATGGAGGATGAAAGATCTAGCTCATACATCATACCTCCATTATTTAACCTATAAGAACCCTTATAATCGAGAATTGGGAGTGATGGAGTTTTCAGATTATATCACTCGAATATTGATGAATTTTAAAAGATATATAGCTGTTGAAATCCCTGGAGGAATACTGTCTAATGACCCTTTGTATAACTATAAGGAGGATCCAGGGATGATGAGTTATGTCGTAGGGGTTGGAATTGTCTTAGTTGTTTTGTTTGGTCTTTTTAAATTAAAAAAATATTCAGGATATCTTTTTTTATCCTTAGGAGGCGTTTTTACCGTGTTGTTGTTGTGGCCAGAAGTTTGGTTTGGTAAACGATTTATTCTACCAATAATGCCAGTCCTTTTGGGGTTGTTTTTTTGGGGGATTTATCATTTGGTAATGGTTTTTGTGAAGCTGTTGAAGTTGTATAAGATAAAAAAGGGAATAGAGAAATATGGTGTTTACCTACTGTTGCTGTTTTTTATTCCTGGTAAAATCGGGTTTCATGAACTGAAAAAGAATGTTGATGCGAACCATATTCCTAAATATCATAATTATTTTCAAGCTGCCAAGTGGGTTAAATTAAATACTCCTGATACTTCAGTCACTGCATGTCGAAAGCCTAATTTGTTTCATTTGTATTCGGGAAAAACCGTAACTAATTATAGAAAGTCTTCCGATAAAGAAGAAGTGCTAGATGGGTTGATAAAATTGAAAGTAGATTATGTTATTCTTGAATCATTAGGTTTTTCTTCTACTTCTAAATATTTGATGCCTACCATACAAAAATACCCTGGTAAGTTTAAAATGGAGTATAAAACAGGGAAACCAGAATCTTATGTGTTTCAATTTTTACCAGAAATGGGTTATGATGGAGAATGGAAAGGAGATAAAAAACATGGTAAAGGGAAGTACAAGTATTGGGATGGTTCTTCGTATGAGGGGGAGTGGAAAGAGAATATTAGAGAAGGAAA
This sequence comes from Flavobacteriales bacterium, assembly GCA_025210295.1. Taxonomy (NCBI): domain Bacteria; kingdom Pseudomonadati; phylum Bacteroidota; class Flavobacteriia; order Flavobacteriales; species Flavobacteriales bacterium. Next base: position 53,052 of record JAOASC010000044.1, read on the forward strand.
AGGGGAGTATTTGTGGAAAAGTAATAATCGATTTGTAGGGGAATGGAAAAATGACCTCAGAGAAGGTCAAGGCGTGTTGTTTTTATCGAATGGAAATATCATCAAAACAACTTGGGTTAAAGATAAAATGGAGGGGAAAGGAGAAGTTTTTAATGTCAAGACTAAAGAAAGAACTTTTGGCTTGTTTAAGAATAATAAGTTTATTCCTAATGTGTAATGAAATGATTAAGAAAATTTCCATACTTCTTTTGGTTAAGCATGATCGTACAAATATCCGTTTGATTCTCGATAAAATAAGAGAGGTTCAACTTGAGGATAATATTAGTAAAGAAGTTATAGTTGTTTATTTAAGCAAGATCAATGATCCTGTTTTAGGAATAGAGGATGATCCTGTTCAATGCGATGAATTTTCTGTTCGTTCATGTAGTATAACGCCCAATAAAAGCACAGGAAAGATGGTCCAAGAGACCATTCAAACGTGTTCAGGAGATTTTTTATTGATTCAAGAATTGGGGGTGCATTTTGATTCTACACTTTATAAAACGTTGTTAGCTCCTGTCTTTAAAGGGGGAGCAGATGTAGTATATGGGTCAAGGTACAAAGGAGGAAATGCCCATAGAACTTCTGCTTTCTTTCATAATACATTCAATAAATTTTTGACTAAAATTTCTAATATGTTTACCAATCTAAATCTAACAGATGTAACTACTTCATATAAGTTAATAAGAACTGATATCGCCAAGCGTATAGTATTAAAAGAAGAGTGTTATGCTATAGAGTTGGTTGCAAAAGTTTCTAGAATCAAGGAGGTTAAAATATATGAAGTTGGTGTCTCATATCATGGCGAAGTTTGTCAAGTAAAATCAAGAGCTAAATTGGGAGCTGGAATAAGAGGTATTTATAGTGTATTAAAGTATAACTTATTAAAAGGTTAAAGCTGTATGGAAGTTAAAAATGATGTAGTAGGAGAGTCAACATTATCTGCAATTAATAAAGCAGATAAGTTTAATGATTGGATGTATAGTACGATTGCAGAATTTTGTAAAGGACATGTATTAGAAGTGGGAAGTGGTATAGGGAATATTTCCAATTGTTTTATTCGGGATAATAAGCAAATTATGCTTACAGATTTCAATGTAAGTTATTGTGAAACCTTGAGGAAAAAGTATCAGCACCACAAAAATGTATTAGGAGTTAAACTGATGGATTTAATTGATCCAAATTTTGATGAAAAACATCAAGATTTACTGGGGAAGTTTGATACGGTTTTTGCATTAAATGTTGTTGAACATATTCAAACGGATTTCACTGCGATTCAAAACTGTAAAAAGCTGTTAAGAAAAGGAGGGAATTTAATCATCTTAGTGCCTTCATACGATGCGTTGTATAACGGTATGGATAAAGAGTTGGGGCATTATCGTCGCTACAATAAAAAAAAGCTATCCACTTTATTTATAGCTAATGATTTCGAAATTATTCATAAACAATACTTTAATGCTATGGGAGTGTTTGGGTGGTTTTATACAGGGAAGTTATTAATGAAAAGGATGATTCCTTCGAGCCAAATGGTGACTTATAATAAGCTCGTCCCGTTGTTTAAAGTAGTAGATAAAGCTTTGGTTCCCTTTTGGGGACTCTCTACTATAGTGGTAGGAAAAAAACGTTAAAAGAAAATCCAATTCCGAAATATAATAATGATTAAAAGAACCCGTTTAGCAAAATGAAAATCAATTTAAATCACGAAATATAGTTTTGCAAATTAGTTTTTATGCCGCATGTTTTTAACTTTGTACACTTTCCTAAATACAAATAATTAGCGAAAAATAACCTGTTTATATGAATCCTGTTAGAACTTTATCTATTTTAATTCCAGCTTATAATGAAGAAAAAACCATTCATTTAATTCTGGATAAAGTGAGGGCAGTTTCTTTAGTTAGTTCTATAGAAAAAGAAGTCATTATTGTTAATGATTGCTCTACAGATAATACAATAGAAGCTGTTGAGAAGTATAAAAGTCAGTATCCGGAATTCCCAATACAATTGTATAGCCAAGAAGTGAATAAAGGTAAGGGGGCTGCAATACATAAAGCTATAGAGCAAGCAACGGGAGACTATTTGGTTATTCAAGATGCAGATTTAGAGTACGACCCTGAAGAATATAATGATTTGCTCAAACCAGTACTTAATGGATTTGCAGATGTGGTGTATGGATCTCGTTTTATGGGAGGTAATCCTCATCGAATTTTATTCTATTGGCACAGTATAGGGAATAAGTTCTTGACAAGTTTGTCGAATATGTTTACCAATTTGAATTTAACAGATATGGAAACTTGTTATAAGCTAATAAGAACAGATATTGCACAAAGCTTAAATTTAAAAGAGCAACGTTTTGGTTTTGAACCAGAATTGACTGCAAAATTATCTCGAGTAAAGAATATTCGAATCTATGAGGTTGGGATATCGTATTATGGAAGAACCTATGAAGAGGGAAAGAAAATTGGATGGAAAGATGGTTTTAGAGCAATCTATTGCATCTTAAAGTATAATCTTTTCTCAAAATAATAGCAGCCCTATAGTTCAGTTTCTAAAGCTTGAATAATCTCGTAAGTATCTTTGTTATAGATGTAGGTTATTAAAGAAAGGTTATCAATGTTATAGGTGGTGTCATTAGCACTGTTAGGGAGTTCCATAGCAAAGTCATTGTAAATTTTATCACCTGCACTTATATTGTCTCCTAAGCGAGTTCCCCATGCTCCATTAATAGTTCCACTCATTACATTATGATGATGGTAATTTTCTTCAGTTGTTCCATTGGCCATTTTTTGAGCGGAAATAACAGTTTTTCTAATTAAATAAATCACGATATCATGCTCAACTGAGAGGTTAGTTAAAAATTCACTTTCGGTATGAATAAAGAGTCCTCTGGTTTGTGGAAAAAAGTTCGTTTGAACTTGTATACCAGCTTTTACAGTGTTAGTAAGCGCAGCGTTTGTTTCGTTTGCCCATGATGTTGATGTATACCACAAAGTATTTCCTAAGCCATTACTTTGTCTATTGATTGTTCCAACAGGATTGGCGAAAAAGCTAGGGATTTCATTAATATAGATGTTACCTTCCTCAGTTCTAAAGTCCATTGGGAATTCTGGCGGTTCAGGGGCTTGAAACGTACTAGCAGTCCCTGCATGAATAGAAGCAACAAAAACTCTTCCAGGGTTGGCATCTTCAATGTTTTTTGCTACCACTGCAGCAGCAGGACAGTTGGTGCAGGTATGACCAGTATAGTCCTCTATCAGAACATTTTGTAGGATGTTTGAATTTGCAGTCCATGTTGGCCAGGTGTAGTTTGTTGAGTCGCCATTTGGAAATAAATCCCAGTTTAACCCACCCACTTTAGTAGGAATAGGTTGGGTAATTCTGTCACATGATAGCAAACCTATTAAAATAAATAAGGTAGTAATTGAAAAAGTTAATTTTATTAAACGCATAATTCTAAAAACTTGAGGTTAGGGTGAAAGTTAAACCATTAGACGCAGGAACTGTTCTACAGACTCCTCCTACACAAAAGACTCCTGCACGTTGTCTACCATATTGTAAAGAAAATCGATGTGGGCCACTAACATAGCCAATGTTTCCTAGTAAATAATGTACACGTAAATCTTCTTTTTTATTTCCGTAATTGTATTGGTCTAGTATGGCAAAAGACCAGTGTGGGCTAATGGTGTATTCTAATTGTGCAAAGGCCCAGTTTCCTTGATCCTGTTGAGTCCACAGGTGTTGAAGTTCTGTTCTAAGAGCATGTTTAGGTTTTAATTTGACAGTAAAATCAGCTACTGCAATATGTGCAAATATTTTCTCATGATGTTTGGCTACTAGAATAGCTCTATCTTCAAATATAAAATTGAAGTAAGTAAAACTTGTTTTTAGTTTTTTATTTATTTTACGTTTTATTTCAATATTAAAATCTTGTAGAAGAATACTGTCACTCATCCTAAATAATTGAGTTTCATAACTTTTTCGAGCCCCATCCATATCATTAATAAATGTACGTTCAGGTACATAGGCAGTAGCAAAATTTAAAGCAATTGATGTTCCGTATTTTCCACCTATTTTAGTTTTTTTAGGGATTTTATAAATAACATCAGCTTGGAAAGCAATTTCTCCTTGGGCATTGGTTGCATAGGGGTATAAGGTTGATGCAAGGTTATAGGTGTGCTGCTTAGTTAGAGCAGGAATAAATCCAATCATTAAATCTGTTGGACCAGTAGAGATATTGGTTGAGCGCCATAACAAGTTGTCATTGTGTTTAGCACTGATGTCAATTCCTAAACCTTTTTTAGAATATCCGAAATTAAGTAATAGTCCTTCACCATTTTTGTAGATGTAATTAAAGTTAGAATCTTGATCATAAGGATATGGGTCGTTTTCTTTGTGTATATATTCTCCAGAGAACCTGAATTTCCCATACCTCATGTTGATACGACCTCCATACGCTCCAACATTTTTAGGAAGAATAAAGTCGGTTGTTTTATTATCATTATTGTATTTACTTACAAAACTACCACCAATAGCTACTTGGAATTTTGAGTCAACCAATAGACTGTCAAAAAGTTCATTGATATTTATTTCTCCATCTAAACCTCTTACGATACCATTCCCGTTTTCAAATCCATCGTTAAATTGGTAGCGTTGTTTTCCTATTAGTCCTTTTAAGTAAATTCCTTTATAGGGATTGTATTTGACGCCTATCCCATCTAAAGCGTTGTCAATTCCTAAGTTGCGTTCTTCATAGCTTCTTAGGATCATACCACTTCCAAACTGTTCGTAGAAATTACCTACTGTCACACTAAGTTTTTCTTTTGTCCAATTAGCATATCTGTATCCTAATCCTGTACCGTTAAATGTTGTTGGGTAACCCGATAGTGGGTTTAGGTATGATTCATACCTGATACCTGCCGAAAAATTACCTCTATTATAATTAATATTGGTAAATGAGTTCATTCCCATTTTAAAATCAGGTAGAGCAGCTCCTATCAAAGAATCTTCGTTGTAAAGTTGGCTCATAACTTGAACGTTACCACTTATTCTTCCTAGGTCTAATGTTTCTTTTTCTTGACCAAAAAATGCTTGTCCTTTTAAAAAGACAAGCATTAGTATTAAAGGTTTAATGAATTTAATGTTCATTGAATTGGGTTAATGTGCGTGTTTCTTAATTTGTTCATACAGCTCTTCTTCATCTCCAGCTGAGTAGTTGTTATGATCCCAAACGATATTCCCTTTGCCGTCAATTAGAAATGTATGTGGGACATTATTAACATTCATAGCTCTTTTTAATTCTCCATTAGGATCTAGTAGAACTTCGTATTCCCACCCTTGTCCGTTGACATAAGGTTCAACCCTACCCGTAGAACGTGAGTTGTCTATGGATACAGCGATTATTTTTACACCTGTTTCATCTTGCCAGTCTTCGTATTCTTCTGCTATAGTGTTTAGCTCTGTCTTGCATGGTTTACACCATGTAGCCCAAAAATTAACGACAATTGGATTCCCATCGTTAGAAATTGTTGCTAAGTTAACAGTTTTGCCGTCTATAGTTTTAAGTTTAACTGCTGGTAATTTTTTGTTCTGAGCAACAATGCTAGTTAGACCAATTAACATTGTCAAAAAAGTAATAATAGTTCTCATAGTAGTTTAATTAATTTATTTTGAAATGAAAATAATTCAAAAATTAAGCCAAAGCCAAAGTAAACATACTAAAAAAAAGAAACAAGCAATAGAGTATAATTGTTTATTCTTGGAATCCTAAAAAACAAACTTTAAAATAGGAATCCAAGAATACTGTCATATTTTATATTAAGTTAATGTTACTTTGACTTATATTTGTTGTTAAACGCTAGACATTTTTTAATGTATAAACATGTAAATAACTTATGAAAAAACAATTACTTAGTTCAGTTACAGCATTATTATCAGCATCTGCTTTGATGGCTCAATTGCCAGTAAGTCAGACTGCGAGTAATAAAAATGTTGTCTTAGAAGAATTCACGGGGATTTATTGTGGGTTCTGTCCAGATGGGCATAGAATCGCTAATAATATAAAGGCAGCTAATCCTGATGATGTGGTATTAATTAATGTCCATGTTGGAGGTTATGCTAATCCAAATGGATCGGATCCTGATTTTAGAACGCCGTTTGGTTCGGCTATTGTCAATCAAACAGATTTACAAGGCTATCCAGCTGGAACAGTGAATAGACATCTGTTTGCTGGTAATTCTCAACAAGGAGGGAGCGGTACAGCCCAAGGAAGAAATACATGGACTTCTACTTCGTCAACAATTCTTTCTGAATCATCGTATGCGAATGTAGCTTTACAGGCTTCTTTAGATATACAAACTAGAGAGATTACAGTAGATGTCGAAGTTTATTATACAGGGAATGGAGCTGCAGCTAACCGATTAAATGTGGCTTTGCTTCAAAATGGAATAGAGGGACCACAATCGGGGATGTCAGCTAATAACGCTCAAATTTTGCCGAATGGTAACTACGAACATAATCATATGTTACGTCACTTAATTACAGGGCAATGGGGAGATACCATTTCAACGACAAGTCAAGGGACGTTAATACAACGTCAATATGTTTATTCAATTCCTGCAGATTTAAATGGAGTTGCTTATGAGTTGGGTGAATTAGAAGTTGTTGCTTTCTTGGCGGAAGGACAACAAGAGATTATTACAGGTGCTGAGGGACCTATTAGTTATGTAATCCCTCCGGGAACGACTTTAGTTGATTTAGCATCTTCAACAAATATGCAAAGTCCTAATTCATATTGTGATGGAGCAGTTGTTCCAGAAATAACGGTGAATAATGCAGATACTGCTTCGATTACTTCTTATGAGGTGTCTTACTCTTTAAATGGGGGAACAGCTGTCACACAAACAGTTTCTAACCCGTTAGCTGGAGGGGCTTCTGCAACAACATCATTCCCTGGAATTACATTGTCTCCTGGAGAGAACGTTTTTACTTACACTGTTAATGCGTTAAATGGATCTTCTTACGTTGAGGTAGTTATGGGGAATAATTCTGCTACTTCGGAAGCAATTTATATTGTGCCATCAGCAGCATTTGCCCAGACGCATCAAGAAGGCTTCGAAAGTTCTAGCGTTGGAGCTAGTGCACCTAATAATGCTATTGCTGATAATCCAGATGATATTTCAGCTTTGGTTGTGAGTAACGCAGTTAGTAATAGTGTATCCCAAGAGATAGGAGGTTTTGGAAAAAGCTCTAAGAGTTTTTTATGGAATTTCTTTTCTATTCCAACTGGAAAAAGCTCAATGCTTGTTTTTGAAAAGTTAGACTTTAGCGTTGGTACAGGGCATGGTGTTAAGTTTAACCACGCGTATGCTCAGTATCAGGCAGAAAATGATAAACTAGAAGTTTTAGTCTCTACAGACTGTGGAATTACTTGGTCGAATGTATATTCTAAACAAGGTTCAGCATTGACTACTGCTAGTGCATCAACAAGTAGCTTTTTCCCTGCCGTTACAGAGTGGAAAAATAACTTTGTAGACTTAGCAAGTTATGCTGGGGAGTCTGAAGTTATCATTGCTTTTAAAGGAACTTCAGCTTATGGTAATAACCTTTTTGTTGATGATATTCAAATTTTAGATGGAACAACTATTGGAGTTGAGGAAAATGAAGCATTAAGTTCGGCTACTGTATATCCAAATCCATCTAATGGAAACTCAGTATTAGCATTGAGTTTATCAGAGCAGGCTGGTGTAAATGTAGCAATTTATAATAGCTTAGGTGAGTTGGTTGTTGCGAATACTACTCACAATCTATCGGCTGGAGTCGCAAATCTTAACTTAGACTTGTCTAATTTAAATAATGGTGTTTATTTTGCACATGTAACTATCGACGGTAGTACAGTCGTAAAACAAATAACATTATTCAAATAATTAAATATATATAAGTTAAGCCCTTACCTGTTGTGTACAATAGGTAAGGGCTTTTTAATACTGCTAGATATGAAATTAATAACATCAATCTTTTTTGTCCTATTGTTTATAGGAGTACAAGCTCAATTGAAGCTGATCGACCCATTGCATCCTGGTGCTGATTTTAATAACACCACAATTACAGTTTCAGGGGTTCCTGCTGATAACGATTTGGAATTCCCATTATCAGTAATCAATACATCAACAGAGAATTATACGATAAAATGTCGAAGAACAGAAGTAGATGTTTTAGCAGGTACAACGAATAGCACTTGTTGGGTGGTGTGTCCTCCTGATGTAAATGCGGGAGATTATCCTGTAATGGTTATTGGGCAAAATGGAGTAGAGTACGATTATAGTTTAGCACCAGGAGATACCGCAATTGGTTTCTTGGCACATTACGGACCTCATAATATAGATGGATGCTCTTTGTTTAAGTATGAGTTTTTTGACGCGGCAGATCCAAATACTGCGTTAGGTACTGTGTATGGTCGCTTTGTGCATAATGTGTCAACTTCTTGTACAGCAGCACTAACAGAAATGTCTAAAGTGAACTTTTCTATCTATCCTAATCCAGCAAGTGATCAACTAAATGTTGAAGTTGATTTAAAAAATGTAGATGTGAAAATTATTGATATGTTAGGGAAGACAGTACTAACAGCAGTAAATGTCAACAATTCAACTAAAATAAACTTGATGGATTTAAACAATGGAATTTATTTTGTTTCAGTTCTAGATAAAGGGACTGTTTTGAAAACAGAAAAACTAATTGTTAAACATTAGTATTTAATACTTGTTAAGTAAGTATAAGTGAGCTTGTTTGAGCTCACTTTTTTTTGCTTTGCCTTTTTGAAAAGGCTGAATTAGGTATCCTTTTTTGTAGAATAAAAAGTATAAAAAGAATTTATTTTAAGTTTTAAAAACTCATTTTGTTTATTTTTAACAACTTCAATATTAATTTATTACTTTTGCAATCCAAAATTATTGTCGAATGAAATCAATGCGGAAGAAACTGTTGGCTTCATTTGATCATAAAAAATAAATAAAAACAGATGAAATTATCACAATTTGAATTTGATTTACCAGAAGAGTTATTGGCTGAATATCCTGCAGATGTAAGGGATGAATCAAGGTTAATGGTTGTTCATAGAGATACGGGAGAAATTGAACATAAAATGTTTAAAGATATTATCGATTATTTCGATGATGGAGATGTTTTTGTGTTAAATAATACAAAAGTCTTCCCTGCTAGAATGTATGGTAATAAGGAAAAGACTGGAGCAAGAATAGAAGTGTTCTTGTTGAGAGAATTAAACAGAGAAAGCTTATTGTGGGATGTTTTGGTAGATCCAGCAAGAAAAATAAGAATAGGTAATAAACTTTACTTTGGAGAGAATGATGAATTAATGGCTGAGGTTATTGATAATACAACTTCAAGAGGAAGAACATTAAGATTTTTATTTGATGGATCTTACGAAGAGTTCCAAGCAGTGATTAAAAAATTGGGGCAAACTCCTCTTCCAAAATATATAAAAAGAGAGCCAACGCCTGAGGATGAAGATCGTTACCAAACAATTTTTGCTAAAGAAGAGGGTGCTGTAGCCGCTCCTACTGCTGGTTTACATTTTAGTAAACAACTCATGAAGAGACTGGAGATTAAAGGAGTTGACTTTACAGAGTTAACGCTACATGTTGGTTTAGGTACTTTTAGAGGAGTAGAAGTAGAGGATTTAACAAAGCATAAAATGGACTCAGAGCAACTTTTTATTCCTCAAGAAGCTGCAGATAGAGTCAATAAAGCTAAAGCTGAAAAGAAAAAAGTTGTTGCAATTGGTACAACATCTATGAGAGCTCTAGAAACGTCAGTTTCAGTTAATAAAAATCTAAAACCTTATGAAGGATGGACGAATAAATTTATTTTCCCTCCTTATGATTTTAGTATCGCTGATGCAATGGTGACTAATTTCCATACGCCTAAATCAACGTTGTTAATGATGATTAGTGCCTATGCTGGGTATGATTTGACGATGAAAGCTTATAAAGAAGCTGTTAAAGAAAAATACCGTTTCTATTCGTATGGAGACGCAATGTTGATTCTTTAATAAAGTTAAAATAAAAGATAATAAAACCTCATTCAAATAAAATGAATGAGGTTTTTTGTATTATTACAGTACAAATGGATAAGAAAGTAGATATAAGACAGCTAACTTTAGAGGAGTTGAAAAACTATTTTGTAGAAATAGGAGAAAAACCATTTCGAGCAAAACAAGTCTACGAATGGCTTTGGAAAAAATCATCAACAGATTTTGATGATATGAGCAATTTATCATTAGCGCTTAGGGAAAAAATGAAAGCGCATTTTGAAATTCGTTATTTAACAATAGCTGAATCTCAAAAAAGTAGTGATAAGACCATTAAGAGTGTTTTTAAACTTTCCGACGGAGCTGTGGTCGAAGGGGTGTTGATTCCTACTTCAAAAAGAATGACAGCATGCATTTCAGTTCAGGTAGGTTGTAGCTTAGCGTGCGACTTTTGCGCGACAGGAAAATTAAAACGCGTAAGAAATTTAAATCCTGATGAAATTTATGATCAAGTAGTACTGATTAATAATCAGGCTATTTCTGAATATGGAATTCCGCTATCAAATATTGTCTATATGGGGATGGGGGAGCCTTTGCTGAATTATAAAAATATGCGACATTCTATTGATAAAATAACGCATGAAGATGGCTTAGGGATGTCGCCCAAAAGAATTACTGTTTCGACGGCAGGTATTGCGAAAATGATTGAAAAATTAGCAGATGATGAGGTGAAATTTAATTTGGCACTTTCATTACATGCTGCTAATGATGTAAAACGCTCTAAAATTATGGAGATTAATGATTCTAATTCGTTAAGTGAGTTAGCAAAATCATTACGTTATTTTCATAAAAAAACAGGAAAACGCGTCACTTTTGAATACATCGTTTTTAAAGATTTTAATGATGAGATTGAAGATGCACAAGAGTTGGCTGAATTTTGTAAAAATGTACCATGTAAAGTGAATATTATAGAGTATAATTCTATTGATGGTGGAATTTATCAGCAGGCAGAAATGAAGAAAGTAGATGCTTTTGCTCAGCATTTAGAAAGAAAAAATATTATTGTAAATATTAGAAGGAGTAGAGGGAAGGATATTGATGCAGCTTGTGGTCAATTGGCTAATAAAAATGAAGTAGTTATAGATAAGCAATATAAATAAAACTTTTTTAGGTAGTATTAATTAAGAATTAAATCAAAATAAAAATGACAAAAATAAGTACCAATAAAGCACCAAAACCAGTAGGGTTGTATCCACATGCACGTAAAGTCGGTAATTTATTATTTTTATCTGGTGTAGGACCAAGAGTGGCAGGTTCCGATGGTTCAGATTCTAAGGTTCCTGGTTTAGAGTTAGACAAGAATGGGAATTTTCTTGAATTTGATTTCGAAGCACAGTGTAGAGCTGTATTTGATAATGTCAAAGTGATTCTTGAAGAGAGTGGATCGAGTTGGGACAAATTAGTGGATGTTACTGTCTTTTTAGTGAATATGAAGCGTGATTTTCATACTTACAATCGTGTGTATGCTGAATATTTTAAAGACAACCAACCTTGTAGAACAACTGTAGAGATTAACTCATTGCCAACGCCTATTGCCATAGAGTTGAAGTGTGTGGCAGAAGTGTAATCCGCTTCGTGTGCTCAAGAACCAAGTGAGGTTAATCAAAAGAGTAATACCAAGCTTTGTATTTATTGGAGTGTAATTGATGGATAATAGAGTCAGTGGCAATCATTTTTCTGGCACTGTCTCTAAAGTGATTCAGAGAAGGGGTTTCTAGTAGGTAATCTTCAACTATTTTCTCAAATGCAGGTAGGTGTTTTGGTGTTAATTGAGGGTATGCTTTTTCTAGAGGAGCTCTAACAATCTGTTCAATATAGTTGTCGTACTCTTCTTCTGCTTTTTTTATCATAGCTTCCTTTTTTACCCTTAAATTTTCATCTTTAGGTAAGCTTCTAAATCCACAAGTGACCCAGCCAGGACCATTAACTTTATAAGCAAAAAATAAAAACATAAAATGTTTTTGTTCAGGATTGGGAGCTTTTAAGTTGAAGCGGTTAATTAGATTTTCTTTAATTGAGTCGTAATTGCCTTCTAAAGTTTGTGCCAGTAGAATGTCAAACTTATTGTTAAGTGTGTCAATTTCTTTTTCTAAGCTATCAATTTTGGATTGTAGCCCCTTTTGTGCTATTAATGAAACAAGCTGACCATGAGTTCTGTTAATACTATCTTTAATTCCGATAATTGAGCATTCTATATCAAATGAGTTTCGAGGCTCTTTTTTTTCTTTACAACTAAATAGAATTAAAATAGAAAAGATAAAATAGGGGAGTCGTTTAATTCGCATGGTTTTAGTTTGAGATTATCTCAATCTATCCATAGATCGAACTAATTTCTCATCTGCTTTAATTCCTCTGTTGGCAAGGAATTGAAATGCAAGTGCCGCAACAGGTAAGAACATTCCTGCGCCATAAGATATTTGGGTTTCCATGATTCCTAATTTGTTGGCAACACCGGTCGCGTCAAAAGAAATAAAAATCAAAGTAACGATAATCAATAAATAATTGATTTTACCAAATGCCAATTGCTTTTTTCTGTTTTTAAACTGAGCAATAGTCATTATCCCTAGACCCATAGAAGCTCCCAGTGTAACGTAGTATGGAAACCAAGGGCTGGCTTTCGAAATGTTTTCAGAAACACCCAATGCCCCTAACGTCCCAACAGTTTCTTCAATAGGGTAGGTCGCAAAAGGAAAAACAAAGCTTAACCCTAGACAGATAACTAATAGCGCTAAGTATACGGTTTGGATACGTTGAATCATAATTTTTTAGTGTTTACACAAAGATACTATTTGTTAGGAATCAATTCATGCGTTTTAACGAAATTTGTAACAAAAATTGCACAGAGCTACTTAAACAAATACTATTTTTGTAGCTCAAATAAACATTAAGTAATATTCTATGAAATATAATTTAAGCGAAATCACTGAGGTTATTAAAAACAGAAGAACAATTTATCCTGAAATGTATTCTTCTCGTAAAGTTCATCGAGAAATCATAGAAGATTTATTGAATAATGCTATTTGGGCACCTACTCACGGGATGACTCAGCCATGGAGATTTACTGTGTTTATGGAAGAAGGTTTAGAGCGGTTAAGTAGTTTTCAAAGTAGCTTGTATGCTGATTTGTTTACAGGAGATCAGTATAATGAAATGAAGTTTAATAAGTTGAAAAATAGACCTTTGTTGGCTTCTGCAGTTATTGCTGTGAGTGTTGTAAAAGATAAACGAGGGAAAATACCATTTATAGAAGAGGTTGAAGCTGCTTCTTGTGCAATACAAAATATGCATTTAACGGCAACAGCTTATGGTTTGGGAGCGTTTTGGGCAAGCCCAAAATTAATTGGAAGACCTGAAATGAAAACGTTTTTAGAACTAGAAGATGAGGAAGAATGTATTGCGTTGTTTTATGTAGGATATCCTCAACTAGAAGAGTGGCCAAAGGGACAGCGTAAACCAATTGAATACCTCACTAAATGGGTAAATGAATAAGATAGTTTCCTATGGACGATATGAATGAAGGGATTTTGAGGGTAACTAACCACCAAACTCATCCAACTAACAAAAATTATAAAGTATTCTTCTTTTATATTGAAGAACAAGCTGACTATTTCGAAAGCTTGTTGAAAGAAAAAGGGATATGGTTTGAAAGAGATCTAGAAGAAAATAGAGGAAAGCAAATGCATCTTTTTGGGATTAAAATGACCAATTTAAGGGAAGTAGATCAGCTTAATTATTTGGCTATTGGGAAATATCGAAAGCCAATTTTTCAAAATAAATACATCCGATATGGTGTTGTGATTTTTGGCCTTATAATTTTTATTCTAGGCATAATCGGTTACCTTTTAAGTCCTGTTTATCAAAATTAACACTTTTAATGATGGTTTTTATTTGCTTGCAAATCAGTTGTTTATAAAATAAAATGTCAAATTGTTTAAGTTTTTAACAATTATTGAAACAATTGTTAGTAACTTGCGTTCTGTAAGAAGAGCCAAAGCGTAGTATTTAGCTCTGAAAACAACAACAACACAACAACAAAAGCAGCAAATGAAAAATATAGTAATTCTCATATTATTGAGTTTTATTTCTTTAAGTGCATTAGCACAACCATCTGAGCGTTTTCTTACGCGTCAAGATTACATTGAAAGGTGGAAAGATGAGGCTATTTCGCAAATGGTAAAGTATAAAATACCTGCTAGCATCACTTTGGCTCAAGGTATTTTAGAAAGTGGCAATGGAAATTCTGAATTGGCAAAATATGCTAATAACCATTTTGGGATTAAGTGTCATGGTTGGGACGGTCCAGGTGTTTATAAGGACGATGACAAAAAAGATGAGTGTTTTAGAAAATACGCTGACGCTTTTCAATCTTTTGAGGATCATTCTAAATTTTTAGCACATAGAAAAAGATATGCAAGTTTGTTTGTGTTAGAAATTACAGATTATGAGGGATGGGCCAAAGGGCTGAGAAAGGCTGGTTATGCAACAAACCCAAAATATGCTAATTTATTGATTGATTTAATCGAAGATAATGGATTGTATCAATATGATCGAATGGAGGCTGTTGTTGTTGATAGCGAGCCAGGAAAAGTCTTGGAGCTGCCTCAAAATGAATTAGTGTTACCAGCAATTCAACCGGTTAAGCATACCGTTTTACTAGCACAGAAAGTAAGGTATATTCAAGCAGTAAAAGGAGATACTTATTATAAAATAGCTAAGGAGTTTGATATGGCTTTGTGGCAATTGTATAAGTACAATGATTGTGATAACAATACTAAATTAAAAGAGGGAGAACGTATTTATCTACAACCAAAACGAAATAGAGGAAAGAAAAAGTATCATACCATTTTATCGGGAGAAACCTTAAGAAGCATTGCTCAAGAAGAGGGCGTAAAGTTGAAACGAATTTTAAAAAAGAATGGAATGACTTTAGCTAGTGAATTAGTTGTTGGTCAGAAAATAAAACTAAAATAAAGATTACAAACATATTGCGATAAAAACAAAATCGCTAAACGCGTGAGGTTGATGAGTGTTGATTTGTTTTTGTTTGTTGTAAAAGCCCTGTTCTTGTTGTGAACAGGGCTTTTAGTTTATTAAATAATCTAAAGTAACGATGAAGTTATATGGTATTAGTGGCTTAGGAGCAGATAAACGTGTGTTTAACTTACTGAAGTTAGAATATAAAGTTCATTGTGTTGATTGGATTAAGCCTTATAAAAAGGAGTCGCTTGAAAGTTATGTCGGTCGCTTATCAGAGGTGGCGAAAAAAACTAGCGAATAAGGTTAATATGCCCATACTTCTCATAAGGGGTTAAATCGCCTATTGTTTTATAATTTAATTTCCAGATATAAACACCATTGGGGAGTTTGGTATTAAGGTGTGTACCATCCCAAGATTCACCAACTATGGTAGAATTAAAGATGATTTGCCCATTTCTGTCGAATATGGTAAAATCATAATCTTCTTCAGAAATATCAGAAACAATAGGAGTGAAAAGGTCATTAATAAAATCATTGTTGGGTGAAAAGGTATTCGGGATAAAAACATTAGAACTATTAAGAATCGTCAATTGTTTGTAGCTAGTGTCACTACAGTATGGGTTACTAGCAATTAGCTGAATGATAAATTCACCAGTTGATGTATAGGTATAATCTTCGTGTTCGTTAGAAGAGCTCATCTCATTTCCTAAGTCCCACAAGTAGTTCGTTGCATTTTGAGAGAGGTTGGTGAAATTGATGCGTAAAGGTTGGTAACCAACAGAATCACTAACTTCAAACTCGGAAAGTACACTTTGATCGTCTACAGTAAAATATGCTGTATCAGCTCCACATTGATTATAGGCGATAACGTAAATTGTTTCGCTAGAAGATGAATAATAAAAGTCATTGGTTGTTCCATTGTGCCATGTATAGGAGTCACCTCCAGAGGCTTCAAAACGATTAAATTCATTATCGCAAATGATAGAATCACCAGAGATAGTTGCGGTAGGGCTTGTTCCTAGATCATTAACGGTAAAATGTAGTGTGTCAGTACCACAGTTGTTGTTGGCAACTAAGAAACCTGTTGTAGCTAAACTGCTGTATGTTGATGAAGTGGTACCATCGTTCCAAGTATAGCTGTCTCCTCCATTTGCTGTAAGCGTTGTCGGAATATTGTTACAAATAAATAAGTCCCCACTGATGCTAGCTGTAGGAGGAGTTCCTGAAAGTGATATGGTCATATAAGCAGTATCTGTTCCACAGTTGTTAGAAACAGAAGCATATACAGTTTGTGGTGAAGAAGCATTATGCAAGCTTCCTATTGAGTTGTCATGCCATGTAAATGGGCCGTCTCCTGTAGCTGTAATTAAGGTGGTTTCGCCTTGGCAAATTAAAGAATCACCACTCAAAGATACATTTGGAGCAGTTCCGTTCCAGTTGATCGTCACAAAAGCAGTGTCATTACCACAAGCATTAGTGCTTACATAAAAGGTTCCTGCTGTATCAATGTTAACCGTCGATCCCGTCGATCCATCGTGCCAATTATAGCTGTTTGCACCAGTAGCACTAAGGGTTATCGTTTCTCCAGCACAAATAGAGGTGGCTGATGTTGTAACAGCCAAATTGGAACTCGTACTTTGTGTAATCGTAACACTATCTACAATAGTGTCTCCACAAGGAATGATATATCCTGCATAAAGTGTTAAAGGAAAAATATCGTTACTACTAGAATAGTATGAAGTGTTTAAAGAAGTTGGATTAGAGAACGTCCCCAAACCTCCTAGCCAAATAATATTCGAACTGCTTGAAGTAGCGGTTAAACTAATGGTGTCTAATGGGCAAATTGTAGTTGGTGTAGCAGTAATGCTAATGTTGTTGGTGATAATTGGAGCTTGGCAACCATTGTTGTAGTAGGTCGCTACTCCATTGTTAGTGAAGTTTACTCCTCCACCATCTCTGTCGGCAGAGCTTCCCCCAACTGTTCCCATTTGATTAATCAATAAACTTCTGTCATAAGAAACCACATCAGTACACCCTGCTGGATTAGCAAAAGACATTGATAACGTCCTTGTTGCGCTAGAACCATGATTTCCAAAATGTCCAGCAGTATTACCTGCGCATTGGTATATAATATATAACGTATCGTTTAAACCGTCAAAAGAGTTGAATGTTACATCAATGTCGGTACTCGTAATTAGCAAAACTTTTGAACCAGCTGGAAGTACTCCATTAGTAGGCTCTTTAAGAAATCCACAGGTTGTAATTGTGGCATTTAAAGCAGCTGTTTTTTGAGCGGTTGTAGCGTTTTGGCAAACACCTAGCCAAGAGTTCATCGTGGTGGCCCATCCAACACTTAAGTCTGAGGTGTTTAAAGCAGTCCCCCCAACAGTGAAACGAACCATTTCATTCTCGCCTTCAGGGTTTCCGCAAGCATCGACCAATATACTTTCGATTTCAAAACATTGAGCAATGTTTGTCGAAGGTGCTAAAAGCACAAATGTTGATAACAAAAGTGTTATCGTTTTTATGTAAAAAAAGTATCTCAACTTATCAATTTTCTATATCTTATTGGTCTTAAAAACATTGTCTAGACGCTTAAAATATATTCAGGTTGCTAAGTTAGTGCTTTTAGTATTAATTTTATGTTAAGTATACATTAGATTTTTACTAATTGTAGTTGTTGTTCGATAGAGTTAGCCTTTTTTATTACAAGGAAGTATTCTTGTAGGTTACCTATTTTCATTAGTTCTTTTGCTAGCGCTTTAAGGGTGTTTAATTGTGTTTTTAAATCGTTCATGACAGTTAATTTTTTAAGTTTGATAATCTTTTTACAAATGCTGTGCCAAAAAAAAACAAATCCATTATAAAATTGTATTTTTGTAATTCATTATGAGGAATAATAAGAAAGAAGTTAGTTCAAAAGAGCCTATAGGAGTGAGGTTAAACAAGTATATAGCAGATGCAGGGGTTTGCTCTAGACGTGAGGCCGATAAATTAATTGCAGCAGGAGATATTTCTGTTAATGGGAAAGTTGTTGTTGAAATGGGATTTAAGGTTCAAGGTGGAGATGTTGTAAAATATAAGCGGAAGACATTGAGTAGGCAGCGCTTTAAGTATTTTATTTTGAATAAACCCAAAGACTGTATCACTACAGCAGATGATCCCCATGGAAGGAGAACAGTGATGGATATTATGGAGGGAGCTTGCTCTGAAAGAATTTATCCTGTAGGACGCTTAGATCGGAATACAACGGGATTGTTGATTTTGACTAATGACGGACATTTGGCTAAACGATTGACGCATCCCAGTTATAATGTAATGAAAACCTACCATGTAGAGTTGGATAAAGGAGTTACTGGAGAGGATCTGAAAAAACTACAAAAAGGAGTTGAACTTGAAGATGGATGGTCTAAGTTTGATAAGGCTGATTATGGAAATAAAGGAAATAACCAAAAAGTAGTGATTGTAACCTTGCATTCTGGAAAAAACAGAATTGTTAGACGTATGTTTGAGCATGTTGGTTATGAGGTGAAAAAACTAGATCGAATTGCTTTTGCTGGAATCAAAAAAGATATGATTACACGTGGAAAGTATAGAGAATTGACAAAGAAAGAAGTGGGGTTTTTAAAAATGACCAGTAAAAACAGCGCTAAAAAATAGTTGAAAAAGAAAAAAGTTATAGCAATTGTAGGAGGTGGAGCGGCAGGAATAATGACTGCTTTGTTGCTTTCTGAGAGTTATGAGGTGCTTCTTTTTGAAAAGGAGAGAACTTTAGGAAGAAAATTTTTAGTTGCAGGAAAAGGAGGGTTTAATTTAACCAATAATGCAGATCAACCAGCTTTAATAGAAGCGTATAGCCCAACTGGGTTTTTAGAAACAGCGTTGAACGAATTTAATGCAAACGACTTAAGAAGTTTGTTGGAACGCTTAGGTGTGGCTACTTATGTAGGGTCCAGTAATCGAGTTTTTCCAAAGCAAGGAATAAAGCCAGCTGAAGTCTTAAAAGTACTTGTTGATGCTTTGAACGCAAAGGGTGTTTCTGTCTTTAAACAACATAAACTTTTGCAAATAAAGGATCGAGAGCTTGTTTTTCAATTTGATCAGGAAAAACAAAAAAGCATAGTATTTGATTATTGTGTTTTGGCTTTGGGAGGTGCTTCATGGGCAAAAACAGGGTCTGATGGTTTGTGGAGTACTATGTTAAAGGAGTTGGGGGTTGTAGTTTCTCCTTTTCAGGCTTCAAATTGTGGGGTGAATGTCGATTGGCCTGAAAGTTTTTTAGTCCATCATGAGGGTAAACCTCTAAAAAATATTGAAGTTAAAGTGGCTGGGATGAGCAAAAAGGGAGAAGCTTTAATAACGAGTTATGGGTTGGAGGGAAATGCAATTTACCCTATTGTTAAGCAAGTAAGGGCTGTGCTCAATAAAGGAGAAACTCCTGTTTTGTTATTGGATTTAAAGCCTAATAACTCTGAAGAGGAATTGTTGGATAAAGTGAGGTTTACTAATGCAAGTAACTTTGCAAAAAAACTCAAACTTGGAACGATGGAAAAATCATTGTTAAAACATTATGTTTCCAGAGAAGCTTATTTTAATCACGAATTGTTTGTGAAATCATTGAAAGCTCTGCCTATACCAGTGTTGTCTTTGCGACCAATAGAGGAAGCTATCTCCACAGTTGGAGGGGTGGCTATAGAGAGTTTAAATGCTGATTATAGTTTAAAGGTGTCTTCTCGTGTTTTTACCATTGGAGAAATGGTAGACTGGGATGCGCCAACAGGAGGCTTTTTGCTGCAAGGGTGCTTTGCTATGGCCAACGCTGTTGCTACTTGTTGCAATAACCGTTATTCTTAATGTATTCAATATGCTCAGTTAAATTATCTAGCTAGCTTAATGATTCCTTTTTCTTCAAATTGTTTACCGTCAATCCCCGTAGCTCTGATAATGTATATGTAATCTTGGGCAGGAGATTCTTCGTTGTAGTTGTTGTAACCATCCCATCCGGTAGTGATGTCTTGAGTTTCAAAAATTAAAACCCCTTGTTTATTATATATGTATAAATTAAATGTGGCTATATGTTCGTGTTGAACCGTAAAATAATCGTTGATGTTATCATTGTTTGGGGTGAAAATATTGGGGATATTGGTAATGCTACTGGTAGGTGATACTGTAATGACTTTGGTGTCTTTGGTTGTGTTTCCGTTTTTGTCTTTAACTGTTAAGGTTACTTCATATTGACCAGCTTTTTCAAAAGTGTAGGTCGTTGTTGGTTGGGAACTGGTGTTGCCATTTTCGAATTCCCAATTTGTAGTGGCATTTTCGCAATCGTGGGTGAATTCAACAACCAGTGGTGCTGGCCCTCCAATTGGAGATGCGGATATGTTAGCAATGAGTTGGGTTGTTTCAACCTCAATGATTTCAATGTTGTTGACAGGTGGGGCAGGAGGGGTAACCAACTCTTTCTCGGGGATTGGTGAGTTTAAGGCTGGTTTTCCCTTAGGTGCTTCTACCTGTTGTTCTATAGTAGGTGGAATGTTAGGTTGTATGATGTATTTTTTATCCTTTTCTTTTAATTCTTCTTCAGCAAAGTGCTTTTCTATAACTGGATCTTTCTTTTCTGTTGCACTTGTAGGAATGGATGCTATATGTTTTTCAGCTTTTTTTGTTGTATTTGAATGTGGAGTAGCTGTGTTTTCGTTTTTTTGTGTTTGAGTTTCTTGAGGAGGATTGGCTTCTTTAGGAAGTTGAGCAATAGATATAAAAGCAATTGTGGCTACAACCAATATACTAGATGCAGCGATTAAAAGAGTTTGGCCTCCAAGTATTGATCCAGTAGTGGTTGTACTAGTGGCAGAAGGGATTTTTTGACTAATGTTTCCCCATGCATTTTGAGGAACCTCCATTTCAAAATCTTCTAACTCAGATTTAAAAACTTCTTCTATGTTGTATTTTTTGTTGTTCATTTTTGTTGTTTCACCTTTTGGGTGTTTTTTATTTTAAGTTAAGCTTTGTTATTTTTTCTCTAAGCAAAGCTTTGGCCCTTGAATATTGCGATTTAGAAGTACTAGTTGTAATGTTTAATTGTTCAGCGATTTCTTTATGAGAGTACCCCTCTATGGCATATAAATTAAAAATGGTTTTATAGCCTATAGGAATACTTTGTAGTATTTTGATTAAATCTTCAGCAGCTAAACGTTCTTCAATAAAATCATTACTAGGAATCTTAAATCCCGTTTCATCAATGTCGGTATGAAGTTGGAATTTTTTATTCTTTCTAATATTATCTAAAGCAGTATTAACAATAATTCTTCGCATCCATCCTTCAAAAGAACCAATGCCAGAATATTTGTCAAGTTTTTCAAAGATCTTAATGAACCCATCTTGCAGTAAATCTTGTGCTTCATCTTGGTTGTTGGCATATCTGTAGCAGACTCCTAACAATTTTGGGCCAAATTTTTCAAAAAGCATTTTTTGAGCACGAGCATTGCCTTCTAAACAGTTTTCAATTAATTGCTCATTTGTCATATACGCTATTCTGTTAGTTAAGACTTTAAAATTAAAATAAAGGTTGCATTTGTTTTATATATTTGCCTAATTTAGTATAAATTGCTCGTTTTTAAAAGGGAAATGAATATGGTGTTAAGAGGTGTTTTGCTTCTGATGACGTTGGTGTTGTTAGGGTGTAAAGAAATAGAAGAAAGTGAAGTCTTAGTTGAGGAACCTACAGCGAAAGCATCTGAGTTTTATTTAAAAAATGGTTATTGGAAAGGAAGTTTAGTCATTGATAGTCTTAAAAGTATTCCTTTTCTAATGGGGGTCTATGGGGATTCTGTTTACTTTATTAACGGGAAAGAAAAATTGGGAGCTGTTATAACTGAAGAGGGGGCTGATTATGTTATAGAAATGCCAATTTTTGATTCAAAATTTACATTTTCAAAACAAGGAGATGGATTGGATGGAAAGTGGAATAATTATGCAAAGGGTAAGGATTATGAAATGCATTTTGTTGGTCATTACTTAGGGGAAGATAGAGCGCGATTTGAAGTCGCCAATCAAGATAAATATATTAATGTAGATGGTAAGTGGGAAGTGGATTTTAGTTCAGGATCAAGAGAGGAGTATAAAGCTGTGGGCTTATTTGAAAAAGGAAATGACTATGTGTCGGGAACATTTTTAACTGAAACAGGGGATTATCGTTTTTTAGAGGGGGTTGTAAGAAATGATTCCTTGTTGCTGTCTTGTTTTGATGGTGCACATGCTTTTCTGTTTGAGGCCCAGTTGAGTCAAGATACAATGCATGGAACGTTTTATTCAGGAAAACATCATCAGGAACCTTGGCGTGCTTTAAAAAATGAGGGGTTTGAATTGTCTAATCCTGATTCTTTAACACGATTAAAAATAGGGGAGACACTTGCTTTTAGTTTGCCTTCAGTTGATGGAGGAGAACCTATTGTTTATCCTAGTACTGCTTATAATGATAAGGTTGTGATTATTCAGGTTATGGGATCATGGTGTCCAAATTGTATGGATGAGACTGCATTGTTTACTCAGTTTTACGAAACCTATCACGATCAAGGATTAGAGGTCATTGCTGTAGCTTTTGAAAAACCTGAAGCGCTTGAAGATAAAAAAGCTAGAGTACAGGCGATGAAAAAGTATTTCAATGCAGGTTACGACTATGCAATAGGAGGAAAAGCAAGTAAGGTTGAGGCACAGCAAGTGTTACCAGCTTTAGAAAGTGTTTTATCTTTTCCTACGGCCATATTTATTGATAAGACAGGTCAGATAAGAAAGATTCATACTGGGTTCTATGGGCCGAGTACAGGAACTTATTATTTAAATTATGTGAAGTCTACCAAAGCGTTTTTAGAACAGTTGTTAAGTGAATAAAATGAGAGAAGAATATGGCTGTTAATAAAAGTGCATTTCAAAGGTATCGTATTATAGATCGTTGTATTAGAAATTCTGCGCGGCCTTTCCCTAGTAAAGAGGAATTAAGACAGGCTTGCGAAGAAGAGTTGTTTGGAACAGATGCAGTGCATATTTGTGATTCTACAATTGAAAAGGATTTGAGATATATGCGCGTTGAACACGACGCGCCCATCTGTTATAGTCGGTTAGAGAAAGGGTATTATTATAGTGAAGAAAATTATTCGTTGGATCAAATGCCTTTGTCTGATACAGATGTAGATGCTATAAAAGTAGCGGCAAATATTTTAAGTCAGTTTAAGCACACCAGTTTATTTAGTCAATTTGAGGCAGCAATTGACAAAATCGTTAATCGTGTAACGATTGCAAAAGATGTTCAAGATGTTGCTATTGATAAGTTTGTACAGTTTGAAACTGCACACAGCATAGAGGGAAATGAACATTTAGAAAAGATTTTGGAGGCTATAAAAACCAATCGTGTTGTTCAGTTTGGATACCAAAGTTTTCAGAGCAAAGTCGCTAAAATAAGAAGAGTACACCCTTATTTATTAAAAGAGTATAGAAACCGTTGGTATTTGATAGGAAAGAGTGAATTAAAAGATAAAATGCTAACGTTTGGTTTGGATAGGGTATATGATTTGGAGTTATTGTCTTTAAAGTTTAAAAGAGCTTCAGATTTCTCTGCCGATCGTTTTTTTAAGCATGCTATTGGTATTACCACTAGCGATCAATTGCCGGTTAATTTAAAGATAGCGACCAATGAGGTGTTGTCTAAGTATTTGCTGTCTCAGCCGTTGCATCATTCACAAGAGTTTGTAGGAGAAGAAAATGGGAGTTATATATTTACCTACCATTTATTATTAACTTACGAATTGAGAATGCAATTATTAAGTTTTGGAGAAGAGGTCCTGGTCCTTGAGCCTCAAGAATTGATCAATGAAATCAAAACTGTTGCTCAAAAAGTAGTGAATCAGTATTAGGATTAATCTATTTCTTCTTTAGTGGAAATAAAATGTTGTAGTAGGCACCGTTTTCGTTAATGATCTCTACTGTGCCATCAATTTGGTCGATAAGGGACTCTATGAGCTCAACTCCTAAAGAATTACTGCTTTTTAGAGAAAAACCTTGAGGGAATCCTTTACCATTGTCGCCGATGTATAAATGAATGAATTTTTTGTTTTTAATGGTAATGTTACAGGTGATAGAGAATTCCTCCTTTTCTGGAGTATACCCATGCTTAAAAGAGTTGGTTATACATTCGTTGATGATTAAACTTACTGGAATAATAGTGTCTAAATCTAATTCTTCGACTTCTATGTTTGTCTTTTTTATAACCAAGTAATTAGAGGCATAAGAAGCAATAAGATTTCTAACAAGTTCGTCGATGTATTCTGCTAAATTAATAGCGCTAAAGTTATTGCTTTTATATAGTTTTTCATGAACGAGGGCCATGGCAGCTACTCTTTTTTCACAATCAACAAAATAAGATGCAGATTTCTCATCTTCAATTGTATAGGCTTGGAGTCTTAGTAGGCTTGTGATAATCTGTAAGTTGTTTTTTACCCTGTGATGAATTTCCTTAATAAGTGTTACTTTTTCTTCTTTACTTATGGCGGTTTCCTTTAAGTTTCTAGATAATTTTTTGTTGGTATAAAGGATATAAGATATGCTTAACACAGTTATTCCAAGAAGAATAGTAAGTATAAGTAGTAAGGTGTTTAAATCTTTTGCTTTTTGTCGTTCTTTTTCCACTGCTTTGTTTGCGGTAATAAGTTCTAAATTGGTCTTTCTAGAGTTTTGAAGTTTGTTTTCTTGTTGTTTAAATTGATATTTAGCCTCTAACTCCTCTAGTCGTTTAATGCTTTTGTTTTTTTCAGCTTTTTGATAATAGTTGATATAGTTTTTGTAATAGGATAAGGCAAGTGTCTTTTGGTTAAGTTTTTCATAAATAGTACTCATGCTATAATAGAAATCTCTGGTGTCAATATCAGCACCTTTTTTTAAGGAGAGTTGTAGGCCTTTTTGATAAAAGTATAAAGCACTATCTAGAGTGTTGAGCTCTTGGTGAAAGTCTCCTAGATTGCTGAGACTGGCAAGTTGAGCAATGGTGTCTTTAGCTTCTTTTCGAAGTGTATAGGCCTTTTTAAAGAAGTTATAAGAAGTGGGAGTTTTGTTTTCATAGAAATAAATGATAGCCATATTATTGAAACTGTTGGCTAGAGAAGTTTTAGAGCCGTATTTCAGGTTGTAATCAAGAGATTTTTGGTAATGCACTTTTGCAGAATCAAGTTGGTTGGCATTTTGGTATAACATTCCCCACAAATTCTCAACGATAGGAGTTTCGGCAGTGTCTTTGTTTAGGGTAATGAAATATTCGGTTTGGACCAGTTCGGCTTTAGCTTTTTCAAATTCGTTTAGGTCTATGTAGAGTCTTGCAATGTTTAATCTTGGAGAAGTTTGGTGAACGGATGTGGAGTCTTCTTTTAAAAGAGAGATTGCTTTTAAATAAAAATCTAAGGCCTCGTCTATAGCCCTGCTCTCATGGTGAATGGTTCCTATTAGGTTTAACGTTTTTGAAATAGATTCTTGGTCATTAACGAGCTTTTTTTGCGCTAAACTAAGGTTGAAATATTCTAGGGCTTTATATTTTTTATGAAGTCTTTTTTCTGCAACCCCTATAAAATGATAGATTTCACCTAATTTATGATGGTTGTTTTTTGCTGTTGTTTTTTCTGCCTTAAGGAGTACACTTCGTGCGCTGTCAAGGTTCTCGTTTAATAACTGCTCTATTTGATCACTGAAATTAGAATGATCTTGAGCATAAACAGAACCATTTAACACCAAAATAAAAGCAAAAAAGAATTTAAAGATAGTAGTCATTGTTCAGCTTTTAATGTCCTTGTCTATAAGGCAGTAGTAGTAGACAAAGGTACTAAAAAAAGTCATAGTTTTATGGAGTGTAAAGTTGTTTTAAGTAATTGGTTCAATTATTTTTAATCTATTAAGACGCACTTTGAAACAACTTCATTATCTTTGCCCCCGAAAATCATGAGTCAGTACGAAATAAATAGGACATTTTCAAACAGAACTATGGGAGATAAGATAAAGGCATATACAGAGTTAATGAAATTGCGTTTGTCGTCTCTTGTAATCTATTCGGCAATTTTGGGGTATATGATTGCTCCAGGTGAAATAGATTATTTGGTGTTAGTTTGGTTGTCAATTGGAGGGGCTTTTGTTACAGGGGCTTCAAATGCTTTTAATCAAATTATCGAGCGTGATTTAGACAAGATCATGGATCGTACTCAGAAAAGGCCATTGCCAAGTGGTAGATTAACCGTTAAGGAAGCTTTGGTGTTTTCTTTTGTCGTAGGGGGAATAGGAGTAGGGGCTCTTTTTATGATCAATGTATTGTGTGCTTTATTAGGTGTTTTAGCCATGGTGTTATATGTGTTAGCCTATACACCAATAAAGACCAAAACGCCCTTAGCAGTTTTTGTTGGAGCAATTCCAGGAAGTTTTCCTCCAATGTTGGGGTATGTAGCAGCTACCGCTGATTTTGGCTTGGAAGCAGGAATATTGTTTGCTGTACAATTCTTTTGGCAGTTCCCACATTTTTGGGCAATAGCTTGGAAATTAAATGATGATTATTTAAAAGCAGGATTTAAAATGCTTCCTACACTCGGAGGAAGAAATAAGGCAAGTGCATTTCAAATCTTTATCTATACAGCGATGTTGCTCCCTGTTGGAGCTGCACCATATTTAATTGGTTTGTGCAATATCTATTCTGTTCCTTTGTCAATAATATTGGTTTTTCCAATGTTTATGGCTTCTATTCGTCTATACTTGACATTAGAGATGGAATATGCTAAAAAGATTATGTTTGCTTCTTTTTATTATCTGCCTTTAATTCAAATTGTGTATTTACTCACTAAAATATCGTAATAGAGATGATGAAAGATGTTGTAAAGCGTTCGATGCCTAAAAAGGAGTATCAAAAAGTTGCTAAACAAATTGTTTGGGTAGGGATTATTGCTAGCATAATGCTATATGCTGGGTTTACCAGTGCTGTTTTTGTAAGTATGATGGATAAGTTTTGGGTGGATATCAAACTTCCCGAGGCATTTACATTGAGTACTATTGTAATTATAGCAAGTAGTATCACCTTATTCTTAGCCTTGTTTTTTGCAAAAAAAGATAATAAAAAAGCAGTGGTAGCATTGGTGGGTGTTACTTTTGTACTGGGAATCGTTTTTTCTGTTTCACAATTCAAAGGATGGGGGCAGTTAGTGGCCGATGGAAATTATATTGCTGACAAAATCTTTTTTGATTACGGATCTTATGGGAATCAGTATACTATTCTGAAAAACGGAAAAGAAATTACTCATGATGGGTATGCTTATTTTTTGGAGGGAGAAGAATTGTCTACAGCTGAAGTAAATGAATTAAAAAACTTTTCGTATCAAATTTGTAAAGAAGAGTTAGCAGTAAGAGATGTACCTTATCGCATTGAGAATTATGGAAATCCCTATACGGTTCAAAATATAGCACAGGGTAAAACGGTAGAGTTTAGAGAGGGGAAAGCTTTTTTAGGAGGAGACTCTTTAACTTTCTCTCAGCGAAATGAATTATTTAAATTTTCTTTTGGTGTTTATCATGATATGCCATTCTTTATGTTAAAAGGAAAGTATGGAGAAGATTTTTCGATTAATTTGAATGGAGAAAAGTTGGATTTTGAAAATAGAAAACTTTATTTTCCAGAAAGAACCTTAACTGCAGATGAGATTAAACGAATCAAAAAATCTGTTTTTCAAGGTGGGAAAGAGTATGTTATTAGTAAAGGGAAAGTCTACTTGGATGATCAGGAAGTAGATTTAGCTAATTTCGAAACATACATCGACCTAAACAAAGGGATTCAGGTACATCTTAAAAATGGAGAATGGACCCAATTAAGACAAGAATTAAATACAATTCAATATGGAGAGTTTTATCAAACTGGAAATGTAGCAAGTTCGTATGTATGGATTTTAACGATTATCCATTTTTTACACTTAATAGTAGGTCTGATCGTTATTTTAGCGCTTTTTATTCGCGCTATAAAAGGAATATATAATAAAGAAAATCAGTTAGGATTAGTTGTAGGTGGAATTTTTTGGCACTTTTTAGGTGCATTATGGGTCTATTTATTCGTATTTTTACAATATATTCATTAAACTTGCACCGATTATAAAAAAATAACAATGGCAGCACACACAGAAAAAGTTGATGGAGCAACGCTTTGGGGAGGAAATGGCTCTCCTTTTAGAATTTCTTATGGAAAGCAAATGATGTGGTTTTTCTTGCTTTCAGATGCATTAACATTTGGAGCATTATTAACAGCTTATGGTTACGCACGTCACCAAGCAGTTGATTGGCCAATCGCAGAGGAAGTGTTTAATGCAATGCCTTTCTTAGGAGAAGGATATCCTTTGATGTATGTCGCATTGATGACATTTATCCTTATTATTAGTTCGGTAACAATGGTATTAGCGGTTGAAGCTGGACATCGTTTAGATAAAAAGGGAGTGATCAAGTGGTTAACTTTGACAGTAATAGGAGGAGCTTTCTTCGTAGGGTCTCAAGCTTGGGAGTGGGCACACTTTATACACGGAACAGAGCATGGAGCACATATTGGAGATACAGTGATTTATGGAGCTAATTTATTGGAAAATGAGTATGCACCTTTAACACCTCAGTTTGCTGACTTCTTTTTCTTTATTACTGGATTTCACGGATTTCACGTACTGTCTGGAGTAGTTATTAACTTAATTATATTGATTCAAGTAGTAAAAGGAACTTACGACGATAGAGGACACTTTGAAATGGTTGAGAAAGTAGGTTTATATTGGCACTTTGTAGATTTAGTATGGGTGTTTGTATTTACATTCTTCTACTTAATCTGATACTATATTTAGTTGTTAACTAATTTAAACACACATAAAAAAATGGAAAGAGACGATTTAATATTAGACCATTCATATTCTGTAGCTGCTAATCATGATGAAGAGCACGGAAAACAAATAAGAAAAACAGTTTGGAAAGTAACAGCAATTCTATCAATTATTACAATTATTGAGGTAGGATTGGGAATGACAATAAAACAAGGTACAGATTTATGGCCTATCGTAAAATGGAGCTTTATTGTAATGACTATTGTTAAAGCTGGATACATTGTATTAGTTTTTATGCACTTAGGTGACGAGAAGAAAAGTTTTAAATGGATGTTGTTTGGACCATACTTTATTTTTATGTCGTATTTAATATTCCAAGCAATTACTGAAGCTGGTCATCAGCATGATATGTTGCATGGAGATGCAAAAACAGAGGTGGTAGAGCAAGAAGCTGGACACGCAGAACATTAAGAAAATGTCAAAAATAAAACGTATAGCGTTATTTGCCGGAATGTTTGGACTTCCGGCTTTTTTTATTGGTTTTTTTTTGATGGGAGAACAACAGTACCATCAAACCCCTTATTTTGGTAAACCAACCATTGTTGGGAATGACACCATTCCTTATCATATTCCTCAATATACTTTTGAAGATATTGACGGGAAAATCTACAATGAAAATAGCTTTAAAAACAAATATGTTGTCTTTAACTTTTTAGAGTCAACTTGCCCGTTTGAGGGATGTAATATTAACTTTAAGATCTTTAAGTATCTTATTTACGATGAATTTGAACAGAATAAAGGGTTTGAAGATGCTGTAATCGTGAGTCAAATATTTGGAGAAAATGCGCTAGAAAGAGTAAAGACTTTACGAAAAGATTTGGAGTTAGATAAAGAGAAGTGGGTTTTTGTAAAGGGCGATTATCAACCTTTTTTTGATTTAGACTTAGAAAAAGGAAACCCTTGGAGTAAAAGAGATACCATTTATGGTTATGAAAGAGAAGCTTATGTGATGACTGTTTTAAAGGATCGTGACGGTTATTTAAGAGGTAAATATGTCACAACACTAGCCGATGAGGTAATGCGTATTACTAAAGATATTAGCATGCTTGAAAAAGAGCAGAGAGATCGACAAAAAAAACAATAATGAGAAATTACTTTTTGACATTAAGTGCAGTTGTTTTGTTGTTAAGCAGTTGTTCAGAAAATAAGCCGTTAGAAATTTTTGGACCCAAAGAGTTTATTGAGGGAGTAGACCAAGATACGATTTACCATACAATCCCTTTCTGGAGTTTCGAAAATCAAGATGGTAAGATGGTAGGAACAAACGATTATCAGGGTGAAGTGTATATCGCTGATTTTTTCTTTAGTCACTGTCCCTCGATTTGCCCAACAATGCTTGAAAATATGAAGCAAGTGCAAAAAGAGTTGAAAGCTTATGATGTTAAGATAATCTCTTACACAGTAGATCCTAAAAATGACAATGTAGAGCGCCTTAAATGGTATACAGAGCATAATAAAATTGAGACAAAGAATTGGAATTTTGTAACTGGAATTCAGCAAGATATTTATGAATTGGGAGTAAAGGGCTATTTAGTGCCGAACCAAGAGGATGCTTTGGCTCCAGGAGGTTTTTTGCATTCTGAAAAGTTTATTTTAATTGATAAAAAATCAAGAATTCGGGGCTTTTATGATGGAACTGAACAACAGGAAATCGAAAAGTTGATAAAAGATGTTAAAACACTAAGTGTTGAGTAATCATATTTACCCAACTCTCATTAATTTTACACCACTTTAATTATAAGATTAATCCAATGAAAGGGGAAAACACACTGAATACAGAAGAATTAAAATATAAAAAGTTAATCGTTGTGTTGTCTATTGCGATACCATTAGCAGTGGCAGCTTTATTTGGAATTAAGATTCCAAATGTTGGACCTTTAACCTTTTTGCCTCCAATTTATGCTACAATTAATGGAATAACAGCCGTAGCTTTGGTGGTAGCTGTAGTAGCAATAAAAAATGGTAATAGAACACTTCATGAACGATTAATGCAGTTTGCGTTGGTATTATCATCTTTGTTCTTAGTGTTGTATGTCGCGTATCACATGACTTCAGATTCTACCGTGTATGGAGGAGAAGGAGCAGTTAAATATGTGTACTACTTTATTCTAATTACGCATATTATACTCTCTATAGGAATCATTCCTTTAGTATTGATTACTTATGTAAGAGCGTTGTCAAAACACTTTAAAAACCATAAAAAAATAGCAAAAATAGCTTTTCCTCTATGGTTATATGTTGCAGTAACTGGAGTGGTGGTTTACTTAATGATTTCACCTTATTACGTTTAAAAATAAAACAGATGTTATTGAATACGTTTGAAGCTGCTACAACAGAAAAAGTGTTAACTCGGTTAGCTACAATTTCACATGAAACATTACCATTGTGGGGTAAAATGAACGCTGCTCAAATGTTAGCGCATTTGAATGTAGCTTACGATATGGCCTATCACCAAGAGGCTCATAAAACTTCTTGGCTGCAAAAAATACTATTAAAAACATTTGTAAAGAAGATTGTCGTAGGGGATAAGCCCTATGCTAAAAATTCAAGAACAGCTCCAGCATTTCTAATCACTTCAGAAAAGGAGTTTGAAAATGAAAAGTCTAGATTTATTGAAAACCTGAAAACAACAGAACAAAAAGGCGTGGCGTATTTTGAGGGGAGAGAAAGTGCTTCTTTTGGCCCGCTATCAGCTAAAGAGTGGAGCAATATGTTTTACAAGCATATCGACCATCATTTTGCTCAGTTTGGAGCATAGTTTATTTAACACTTCTGAGACATTTATTGGGGGAATTTAGAGTATCTTTGTAGGCTAAACTATACACACTCTATGAATACGATTAGATTTAATCACTCCGAAAATGCTGAATTTGTAAAAGTATTACGGAAACGCGTTAATAATTATTTTAAAGAAAATAAAATTACCAAGTATGCTAACTTTAATATGAAGTTAAAAACAGTGGTGATGTTGACCATCTACTTTTTACCGTTGATTTTAATGTTAACAGGTGTTGTTCAAAATATTTGGTTAATAGGTTTGCT
This sequence comes from Flavobacteriales bacterium, assembly GCA_025210295.1. Classification (NCBI taxonomy): domain Bacteria; kingdom Pseudomonadati; phylum Bacteroidota; class Flavobacteriia; order Flavobacteriales; species Flavobacteriales bacterium. The sequence continues at coordinate 85,128 of JAOASC010000044.1, forward strand.
GTGGGGAGTGATGGGAGTAGGAATGGCTGGAATAGGTTTTTCAGTGATGCACGACGCTAACCATGGAACGTATTCTAAAAATCAGAAAGTAAACCAAGCAATAGCTTTTGTGATTAGTCTTATTGGAGGCTCATCAATCAATTGGAAAATTCAACATAATGTATTGCATCATTCTTATACCAATATTCAAGGACATGATGAAGATATTGACCTAGAACCTTTATTACGTCTTGCTCCCTCTCAAAAACGATACAAAATTCACCGTTTTCAAGTTTTTTATGTCTGGATTCTCTATAGTATAATGACGTTATATTGGTTTTCTGTAAAAGATTTTGATCAAATAAAACGTTATAAAAACAAAGATTTATTGAAAGGACAAGGAATAACATTTAACAAAGCTTTACTAGGAATAATAGGGAATAAAATTTTATATGTTGGTGTTTTACTTGCTTTACCACTCATTTTTGTAAATATACCTTGGTGGCAAACGATCATAGGGTTTGTTATTATGCATATTGTTTGTGGGTTGATGTTGTCTACTGTATTTCAATGTGCACATGTTGTAGAAGAAACAGCCTTTTTTACAGTTGATGAAAATTCAAGTATGGAAAATAATTGGGCTGTTCACCAAATGAAAACAACTCTTAATTTTGCACAAAAAAACCGAGTATTATCATGGTTTATAGGTGGGCTTAACTTTCAAATTGAACACCACTTGTTTCCTAATATTTGCCATGTTCATTATCGTAAAATCTCTAAAATTGTAAGAGAAACAGCCAAAGAGTTCCAATTGCCTTACCATACTCAAAATTCATTTTGGAGCGCGTTGAGAAGCCATGTGGTGCTTTTGAATAAGTTGGGCTTAGGAAAGATATAAAACATAGAACTAAAAAGCCCTTTCATTAATGAAAGGGCTTTTTTTATTTACTCTTTAAGTGTACAATCGGTATCAGTACCTCTTCTAAACTGATTCCACCATGTTGGAACGTATGTTTGTAGTATTTTAAGTAATGGTTATAATTGTTAGGATAAACAAAGAACTTGCTGTCTTTTGCAAAAACAAAAGTTGTACTAACATTTTGTTTGGGTAAAAAAGCATCCTCAGGCTTTCTCACTTCAAAGACATCTTTCTTTTCATAGGTTAGGTTTTTCCCTTGCTTATACCTTAAATTGGTATTGGTATTACGGTCACCTACAACTTTACTAGGTTCATCCACCTTAATGGTTCCATGGTCGGTAGTAACGATTACATCACAATTGTTTTGAGCGATTAATTTAAAAATATCAAATAGCGGAGAGTGTTCAAACCAGCTTAATGTTAGTGAACGATATGCAGCTTCGTCATCAGCTAATTCTCTGATAACTTCCATGTCTGTCCTCGCATGAGAGAGCATGTCTACAAAATTATAGACAATAGCATTAAAGTCATTTTGTAACAAATTAGAAAAATTATCTGCTAACTTTTTACCGCTTTCTAAATTGGTGATTTTATGATAACTGAATCGTTTGTTGATGTTGTGACGTTTTAAATTCTCAGCTAACAGTTCTTTTTCAAACAAGTTCTTTCCTCCTTCATCCTCATCATTTTTCCAGTATTGTGGCAATTTTTTTGCAATTTCGGCAGGCATCATTCCTGCAAATAAAGCATTTCTAGCATACTGTGTAGCAGTCGGTAAAATGCCATAGTATAAGTCTTCAGAATCGATATTAAAATATTCTCTTAACAATGGTCTTAATACCCTCCATTGATCATACCTTAAATTGTCAATGACCACCAAAAAAGTGGTTTTATGACCTAGTTTTGGAAAGACTTCTTTTTGAAGTAGCTGATGAGAAAGCAATGGCGCATCAATTCCATTTACCCAATTCAGGTAGTTTTTCTCAACAAAACGAGAAAATAAGTCATTAGCCTCTCGCTTTTGCATGTTGAGAATTTCTTTCATGCTCTCATCATTGCTTTTTGCTAATTCTAAGTCCCAATAAACAATCTTTTTATACAGTTCAGCCCACTCTTGTTCATCCATCCTGTCTTGCAAGTCCATTGAGATTTGACGGAATTCTTGCTGATAACTAGATGTTGTTTTTTCGCTAACAAGTCGTTTCCCCTCTAAATTCTTTTTGATCGAGAGTAAGATCTGATTAGGATTAACAGGCTTAATGAGGTAGTCAGAAATTCGTCCTCCTATTGCTTCTTCCATAATAGACTCTTCCTCACTTTTGGTAATCATAACAATAGGAATACTAGGATGTTTAGCTTTAATTTGTTCTAAGGTCTCCAAACCTGTTAATCCAGGCATGTTTTCATCTAGAAAGACAATATCAAAATTACTTTCATTAATTTCATCGACAGCATCGCTACCACTGTTTACTGTTGTGAGGTTATGTCCTTTAGCTTCTAAGAACATGATGTGTGGTTTTAGTAAGTCAATTTCGTCGTCTGCCCAAAGAATTTTTGCCATAGGTTTTGTTTTTGTATTAGTTAACCAATAAAAAGTTGGTTTATTGTTGTTGAATTTAAAAAAATAGAACGTCTTTTTTTAGAAAGAGTTTCTTAATTGAGTAAAAATTAAGATAATTTATGAAAGATTGTTTTTAGTTCGCTTTGTATAATTCGATTAGAAAGTTTCAACTGTTGAAAGTGTTTATGTTAATAGCCTCTTTCCATTCAAGAGGAGCAGGTAACATTTTATCTGTAAATTCAAGATGAATAACTCTTCTATTCTCTAAGTTTTTGGTTCGTTTGGAAGCGTGTAATAGTAGAGGTTTCATAATGAGAATTCCTCCTTGAGGAACTTCGCAAATCACTTTTGGTCCTTTTTTGTCTTGAAGCCAATTATTGATGTTGATAATCCCCTTTTTGTGAGAGCCATCAATAACACTTAGGGCTCCATTTTCATGTGTACAATTATCTAAATGTATACGTATTGTAAAGATGCTCTCTAAAAACTCTTGATCGGGTTGTACAATGACTCTTTCTTTATTTTCTCTCCAATTTTTGTATCCAGCGATATTGGCTTTGTTCATTAAATTAATCGTTAAGTCTTGATGCCAGTTAACCACCCAGTTAGCGTTGGGAGGTTTGTCGAAGTAGATTGATTTAATAACAGAGTTACATTTAGGGGCTATTTTCTTGATGAGTTGTATGAGGTTGCTGTTGAATACTTTTTTAGTGATTTCAGGATATTTGATTAAAAATTCTCTTTCTCCAAAGTTACTACCGAGCGAGGAACGATCAATTAGTTGGATAATTGTATTTATTTCATTTACGGTATAAATGTTATCAAGGATATAATATCCTTTATGTGCTAATTGATCATTCATGTTTTACTCCTTTGGAATAATAAAATTATAAAATAACAAATTGAATATGCATCAACTTCATTATATTCGCTCAAATAAATTTAGAATTATGCCAAAATTAACGGTAAAAAAATCAATTGTAATTAAAGCATCGCCAGAGAAAGTATATGGTGTTGTTGCAGACTTTAGTCAATGGCAACCGTGGTCTCCATGGTTAATTATGGAAGATGGAGTAAAAGTCAACGTAAGAGCAGATAAAAAGTATTATGAGTGGGAGGGAGATTTAGTAGGTGCTGGAAATATGACTGTAGCATCTGAAAAAGAATTTACTCGTATTGACTACGATTTAATGTTTTTAAAACCTTGGAAGTCCAAAGCAAAAGTAGCATTTGAGTTAGAAAAACAAGGTGATGAAACACTTGTAACTTGGTACATGAATAGTAGTCTGCCTTTCTTTTTGTTTTGGATGAAAAAAATGACAGAAAATTTCATCGGAATGGATTATGATAGAGGGCTTAAAATGTTAAAAGACTATGTAGAAGACGGGACTGTTCATTCTAAGTTATCGTTTAAAGGAATTAGTCAATTTGAAGGAGCAAAGTATATTGCTATTAATACAGAATGTGCAATTCAAGATATGCCAGAGAATAGTAAGAGAGATTTTACAAAATTGATGACATATATGAGAGATAACCATGCTGATATAATGGATAAGGCAATGAGTATCTATCATAAATGGGATATGAGAAAACAACGTGTGAATTATTCTGCTTGTGCAATTGTTTCTGAAATTCCAAAAGATCTTCCTGCTGGATTTGTCACTGGTGAATATCCAAAGGCTAAAGTATATGCTGTACACCATACAGGGCCATATCATCACATTGGTAATGCATGGACAGCGCAAATGATGAGACAAAGAGGTAAGGTCTTTAAACCAAGTAAACAATTACACCCTATGGAGTATTATATTAATAGCCCATTTGATACTGATGAATTAGCATTAGAAACGGAAGTACTATTCCCTATAGCTTAGTCTAATAATACATCTATCATAACAAAAAGGCGGTCGAAATTTCGACCGCCTTTTTGTTATATAAGAGTTTAATACTTTGATCAATCAACATAATCGTCGTCAATAAGACGCTGTTTAATGATTTCTAAATGTTTCATTTTATCGGCCTGTCTCAGCTTTATTGCAGAGTCAGTAAAGTATTTGTGCATGGTTAAGAATTTAACTTGAATTTCGTCCCAAGTTCGATCACTATCAATTTTTCCATGGTCTCGTAATTCTCTTCTCAAGGTGTCAGAAATTTCAAAAAAGTCATCTCTTCCTAAATAATCTAAATCAGCATCACAGATGATTTGTTCCAGTAAGTTATTAGGCTGATGCGGTATACGGGTAGCGTAGATTAACTCCTCAACTTGTTTAACTTGCTCTGGAGTATATCCATATTTAGGAAGTATTTCAGCTGCCATACGTGCACCTATAGGTTCATTAGCATCGTATTGTTCTACAAATCCAGCATCGTGATAAGTCGCAGCAGATTTTAAAACAAAAATATCCTCATCCAATACCCCCTCCATAATCGCAATACGTTCTACAGCCTCAACAACATCTAATGTATGATGTATTCCATGATAGTGGAGGTTAGGGGAAAGTTCTTCTTCCAGAATTTTCATAATATGACGTTCTGCTTTTCTATAGTTAATACTACTATAGATGTGAAGATTCATATAGTCCTTAAACTTTTGATTAGGAACTGTCCCATCTGCGTCTTTGGATAAGTGTGGCTTAATTCTGTCGACAAAATACATGTCGATTTCACCTTTGTTTTTAGCTGCGATTTTTCCTCTATAGGTACAATCGAAATAAGGTTTAATTTGGTTATAGGTTGTTCCAGAAATATTTACTTTTCCTGGAACACTAGATGTCTCCATTCGTTGAGCAACATTTACTGTATTTCCCCAAATATCATAAGCAATACGTTTGGTACCAATTACTCCTGCAATAACATCTCCAGTATGTAACCCTATTCTTAGTTCCCAATAACGTTCACCAATACTCTCCATTTTTTGCTGCATCACTTTCATGTGCGCTTGAATTTCTAATGCAGCTAATACACTATTAACAGGATTTTCTTTATCTCTTAGTGGAACACCACCAGCAGCCATATAAGCATCTCCAATCGTCTTAATTTTTTCGATTTGGTGCTTTTCTATGATTTGGTCAAAATCTTTAAAGAGCATATCCAATTGTGTTACCAGTTCAATTGGTTTCATGGTTTCAGCAATCTTAGTAAAGCCTTTAATATCGGTAAACATCACTGTTACCATTCGGTAATACCTTGTTCTAGCTTTACCTTTGTTTTTAAGCTCTTCGGCAGTCTCGGCAGGTAAAATATTGAGCAGTAATTCATCTGCTTTGTTTTTTTCAATCTCTAGTGCCCTCTTTTGTTCTTCAATTTGCTCTTTTTGTTTCGTAATGGTTTTGGTTCTTTTCTCAACTAAGAAAGTCAGTTTTCTCTTTTGAGATTTCATACTTCTTATTCTAATGATATAAGAGATGTAGAAAATAAGTAAGATAAAGAAAGTCAATGCTGTAATAAACCACCATGTTTTCCAAAAGGGGGGAGTGATGATTAATTTAATTTCTGTTGGTTCAGTAGACCAAACACCATCAGAATTGGCTGCCCAAACTTTAAAGGTGTAATTTCCAGGAGAGAGATTAGAATAGTTGATTTGTTGCATGTCCCCCAATTCAAGAGAGGTGTCATATAAGCCATCCATCATTATTCTATATTTGTTTCCTTTGGAGTGTGTATAGTGAAGCGCAGAAAACTTAAATGTGATATTGTTTTGCAAATACCTTAATTTCAATTGTTTTAAATGAGTAGTAGATTGAATAGAATCTATTTTATTAGCTATGGGTTCGTTAAACAATAAAATGTCTGTAATAACTACTTTAGGAGGTTTTATGTTCTTAATAATCTTATTAGGGTCGAATACATTGAACCCATTAATTCCTCCAAAGTAGAGTTTGCCAGATGCTCCTTTGTGATATGCACCATTATTAAACTCATTACTTTGTAATCCATCATCTTCAGTAAAATTTTGAAAGCTATTATAGGCAATATCGAAAAGTGATAAACCAAAGTTAGTACTTACCCATAGTTTATTGGAGTCATCTTCCATTAACAAGCCGTAGATGGCATTGTTGGCAAGTCCATTTTCTTCTGTGTAGGTCTTAAAGAATTCATTTTTACTATTCAAATGGTTGAGTCCTCCACCATAAGTTCCTATCCAAATATCATTTTTTTGTCCTTCTAGTATAGATAAAACCGTATTATCGCTAATCGATAACGTATCTTCTCCTTCATTTGAATGTGTAATGAATTGATATTGATATTTGTTGTTAGCATCTCTTACTCCTTTACATAGCCCACCACCGATTAGTCCTATCCAAAGTACATGTTCTTTATCGGTGATAACAGTTTTACATTCGTATTTAGGTAACTTATATCTGCCAGTATCTAGATTACTGTAAAATTGATAGGTTAAGGAATCAAGAGTCACTCGAGCTATTCCCTCTTTACAGGCAGCCCATAGGTTGTTCTCATTATCGAAGTGAATATAGTTGACTCGATTATCATGGCTCCCCTCTATCTCCTTGCGATAGGGAATATTGGTATAAGTACCATCTTTAGGTTCAAAAAGGTAAAGTCCATCTGAGGTTCCTGCCCAAAAACGGTTGTAAGGATCTTTTTTTAGGGAATATACACTGTTGTTGGCACTAGCTCCTTTAAAAGGGTATTGATGAAAGGTCTTTTCTATAGTGTTGACGATGGTAATCCCTTCTCTTGTCCCAACAAATATATCATTTCCATTTTCGTATATGCTCCAAACGTTTTTATCTAATAAGCTATTGGGGTTACCGTATTGGTAGTTGTAGTGCTCAAAAAATTGTTTAATAGGGTCAAAAAAATTAAGACCATCTTGGGTACCGATCCAGATGGAACCATTTTCATCCTCAAGGATGGCATTAATAATATTACTAGAAATAGAGTAAGTATTGAAATCGTTTTGTATAAAATTTTGCTTGAAATATTCCCCTTGTTTATTCTTGCTGATCGAATATAATCCATTTCCATTGGTCCCAATCCATATTACATTTTTCTTAACTAAGAAGCAAGTAGCAAAATTGATGTTTTCTTGAGCTAAAAATTTAGGAACAGAGACCTTAAAGTTTGTTTTATTAATACTATTAATCCCATGATTGGTACCTACTAGCAGATGATCTTGATCATATTTCGAAAAGGAGAGGATAGTGTTGTCAATCAAGTTTTTTGTTTCATCTATTATTGTCGTTTTCTTATTCTTTTTATTAAAAACAATTATACCTCTGCCTTTAGTACCAATCCAAACATTATCCTCATCTAAAAAAATTTGATTGAGTTTATTGAATGGAAAGCCATTAGAGGTGTTATATTTTTCTACTTTATCATTAGAGGGCCAATAGTGAAAGAGCCCATTGTTTTGTGTCGTAAACCAGATAGAGCCATTGTTGTCAATGGCCAATTGTTGTACATCTATTTTTGATAAAATATTTTCTTTTGGAAAAGAATGAAATGTAGATGACTTAGGGTCATAACGATTAAGTCCCCCATTTTGTGTTCCAATCCAAATTTGAAGAGAGTTAGAATCTTGTTGAATACAATTGATAAATGAATTAGATAAAGAATGTTTATCGTCTATTCTATGCTTATAGGTCTTAAAATGATAGCCATCATATCTATTGAGCCCATCTTGAGTACCTGACCATATAAACCCTTTCTCGTCTTCTAAAAGCGTTAAGATACTGCTTTGAGAAAGCCCATCTTTAATGGATCGTTTATTAAACCTTATGGTTTGTCCATAATAAAATAAACCTGAAAACAACAAGAAGAATAGAAGGAGGTAAACTCTCATTTATAAATGATTTTGCAATTGTTTTTGTATCAATTTAGTAACATATTTACCTACAATGTCAAACTCAAGGTTTACTGTTGTACCTATCTTAAACGTATGGAAGTTGGTATGCTCATATGTATAAGGAATAATAGCAACTGAAAATTGATTATCATTGGAGTTAACAACTGTAAGGCTAACTCCATTTATTGTTACAGAGCCTTTTTCAACAGTAATATTCCCTTGATCCTCATATTCAAAAGTGAAAATCCAACTACCATCTGCATTTTTTATAGCAATACATTTTGCTGTTTGATCTACATGCCCTTGAACAATATGTCCGTCAAGCCTATTACCAATTTGGGTACAACGCTCAAGGTTGACCAAATCTCCTGTGCTTAATAGACCAATGTTAGATTTTTGAAGAGTCTCATCGATAGCAGTGACTACATAGTTTTTTCCGCTTTTCTCAACCACAGTTAAGCAAACACCATTATGTGCAACGCTTTGGTCAATTTGAAGCTCATCAGTAAAATTAGCTTCAATTGTAAGGTGGACATTAGTTTGGTCTTTTTTTAGGTCAACGACCTTTCCTAGTTGTTCTATTATTCCAGTGAACATATTAATCTAAGTGTTTTAAGTTGGTTTTAGTTGTACTCTTTTTATCTTTTAAGAATTCACTACTGATGTCATTCTCCTCATTAGCTTTGGTATTTGAAAAACGAATTCCAATAAAAAGTTCATGCGTTCCAGTGCTGTAATTTCTAAGGTTTGTTGTGGTAAAATCATAAGCATATCCAAAAGATAAGTTTTGCTTATAGGTTACTCCTAAAAGAACAGAAGCAGCATCCATTGTTCTATATACGCCTCCTAACCATAACTTATCTTTCCAAATTACTCTTGCCATAATGTCTGCTTGAACTGGTGCAGGAGAAATGTATTTAATAATAGCTGATGGTTCTACTTTAAAATCCTTAGCTACTCTAAATTTATAACCTCCATTAACGATAAAATGATTTTCTAATCGGCTTAATCCAGTGTATAAAGCTTCATTAAACTTTAGCTTTGATTGCAATAGATTAGGCATGGTAAAACCTACAAACCATTTGGGATGGTACAGGTGAGCACCAAATTTAGCATCAGGAACTAAGCTTCTCATTACTCCATTAACAATTACTTGATCATTGGGATCGTATAAGTCTATTTTATGAGCATCTAATTTCCATTCTAGAATTCCTCCACTTAATGCTAAGCCTAACTTGATTCTTGAAGTCAGTTTTAACTTGTAAGTGTAAGAAAGTTGAGCGCCTGTTCTTCTTGTTGGCCCTACATGATCGGTATAAAGAAAAGCTCCAATACCAGCATAATTGTTTTTCAGTGGCCCATGAATACTTAGGGTATATGTTCTTGGTGCATCAGCTATTCCTTGCCACTGATATCGGTGATTAGATCGGGCATCAATGTAAGATTTTGTGCCTCCTATTGCAGGATTTACAGCATAGTCGTTAAAATAGTATTGACTATACAAAGGCAACTGTTGTGCACAGTTATTATCCGTAAAAACAATTACAGTAATAATAAGCAATATGGTTGAATAGATATATTTCATTTTACCTCATAATAGTAATAGGCCCTGTAAAAGCATCTGGGAAATTAGGGTCGTTTAATTCAATGATATAATAATAGGTACCTACAGGTAATCGTTTCCCTTTATAAATCCCATCCCATGGTTCATTATATCCAATAGATCTAAATAGTAGTTGTCCCCACCTGTTATAAACTTCAACTACGGATTGAGGGAATTCTTTTATAAAGTCAATTTGCCAGTAATCGTTTGTTCCATCATCATTTGGAGTAAAACCATTTGGAAAGCTAATTTCAGGAATTGGTCTTACGTGAACAGTATCTGAATTAACACAACCATTGGTGTCAACAACGACGACTACAAAATCTTGTTCTTCATTCAATTCTATTAGCGGATTTGGTTGGTTTTCACTGCCATTAATAATATTGTCAGTAGGGCCCCATGTATAATCCTGTCCAGCTGGAGCAGTTGGAGAACCTCCTAAAGTAATTTCGGAACCAAAGATATTGGTTTGGTCTTCTCCTGCATCTACTTCAGGTAATCCCCAAACAATAAGGTTTACACTATCTCGATGTGAGCAAAAAGCATCTGAGACTTCAAGAATAAAATTACAATTTTTAACACTATCTGGACAAACATAAACACTATCAGTGTTGCTTAGTGAATTTCCAAATTCATCAAACCATTCAAAGACTATTCCAGAAGGACCTTGTCCTTGTCCAATAAAAGCAGCGCATTCTCCAATACATATTGCCGTATCTAACCCTGCATTGGCTAAGACTATATGATTAGTGTCAATACCTATGGTATCCATCTTGATACAATTATTGTTATCTGTAACAGTAAGAATATAATGTGTAGGAAGTAGTCCAGTAATATCTTCAGTATTTGCAGAGAAAGAAGTACTTGGCATCGTCTCCCAAGCATAGCTATAACCTGGTGTACCTCCAGTTACAGTTGTGTAGATTGCTCCTTCAGTAGAATAAACGCATTCTGAATTAATAGTACTATCTATATTGATGATTATTTCAGTAGGCTCTATTACTGTAATTGTGATACTGTCAGTACATCCATTAGCATCTGTAACAATAACTTTAGAATCACCTACACATAAGTTATTTTGTGTTTCGGTATTACTTCCTGTTAGCCAATTATAAGTGTAATTCAATGCTCCGCCAGTTACAACAATTGTGGAAACACCATCGCATGTTTCAAAGCATGTTGGGTTTTGTACATGGGGAACTTCAATTGAAATAGAATCTGCCTCTTCTATCACAATACTTTGAGTGGTCAAACAACCTGTATTCATATCAGTGACTTCAACTAAATGAGTGCCGGCACATAAATTATTAATGGTCGGTGTGGTAATCGTTGTATTAATCCAATTGTAAGTATAGTTCCCCGTAGTTGGAGATGCTGTTACTTGAGCACTTCCATCACATAAACCAAAACAACTAACATTTGTTCCAGAAATACTAACTATCGGAGCAGTGGTAGCGTTTACGGTATAAGTATGGACAGAAATACAACCATTATTGTCAGTGATGGTCAATTCATAAATTCCTGTCTCAAGGTTAGATAAGGTCTGTAGTGAGCTTACAAAACCATTTGGCCCATTCCAGCTTAATGTATATGGTCCATTAATCCCATTAATATTCAGAGCAATACTACCATCACTGTTGCCACAGTTTGAATTAGTTACCACAGCATTGATAATAGGTAGTTCTGGTTCAGTAATTTCAACAGGAACGACTCTTGTACATCTGTTGGAGTCGGTTACTTCTAGATAATAAGTTCCTGCCTCAAGGTTGTTAATTGAATTTGAGGTTTGCCCTGTTGGAATCCATAAATAATCGTATGGTAGGGTTCCTCCAGTTGGATTTATGATAATGGCTCCATCATTTCCTCCATTACAACTCACATCTGTTTTGTTAATGGTTTCTCCATCTGGTCCACCAATATTACTAATGATTGTTTGTAGCTGTATAGCACATCCATTATTATCTATAACTTCAAATGGATGAATTCCAGCACATAAGTTATTATGCGTTAAACCTGTTGAGCCATCTGCCCACAATATTGAATAGCTTCCACTTCCTCCTGTTGGAGTAACTGTAGTCATACCGTCACATTGCCCACAATTGGCATCTGTATTTGTTGTTGTGGCCATTAGATTATTGATAGCAATAGTTTGAACTGTTTGCTCTATAGAGCAGTTGTTAGCATCTGTAATTAGTACAGAGTTTATACCAGGACAAAGACTATCAGCAGCTTGTGTAGTTTCTCCATTATTCCATTGGTAAGAGTAGCCTAGCGTTCCTCCAAGAGGATTTACCAGAGCTGAACCGTCGCAAACACTATTACAAGAAGCTGCCATGATAGTTGGTAGTCCTAAAGTGATTGGGGTAGGCTCTGTTATGGTTAAAGCAGCTTGATTTGAACAACCTGTAGTGTTGTCTAATACGACTAAGGTATAAGCCCCTGCAGGCATGTTGTTGATTGTGGCATTTGTTTCTCCTGCTAAAAGTGTATTGCTTTGGAACCATTGGTAAGTAATTGTTCCAGTATTACCGCTAACAGTAGATGCTATTACGCCAGAGCTATCTCCAAAACAACTTAAGTCAGTCCCAGCTAAGCTAACCTCCGGGGCTGCAATGTCTGGTAAGTTGAAGTTAAAGGAAGCAGAACATGCGTTTGCATCTGTAATGGTTACGGAATAAACACCACTGTTTAAGTTGCTTACATTTGCCGTAGTACCTATTCCTCCAGCCCAATTAATTCCATAAGGAGCAACACCTCCATTAATGTTTAATGTAATCGCTCCATCACTGTTAGCACATGTTGCAGGAGTAATAAAACTGGTTGCATGAATTGCATTAGGTTCAGTAATTGTAATTGTTGCATTTCTGATACAACCATTGATATCCTGCATTTGAACGCTGTAGTTTCCAGCTGTTAAATTGGTTTGAGTATTATTGGTAGAGTTGTTGTGCGGCCAGAAATAAGTATATGGAGCAACACCACCAAGAGCTGTAATAGTAATACTACCGTCATTTCCTCCATTACAGCTAACATTATTCACTATTACATTTTCACCTGTTGGCCCTCCTGTATTATTAATAGTAACATTTGAAGTTGTTTGACAACCGTTATCATCAGAAACCAAAACAGGATAAATTCCAGCACAAAGATTTTGTATGCTATTGTTGGTGGAGTTATCAGACCATAAATAATTAATTGTTCCTATACCTCCTGTTGTAGCAAGAATAGCGCTACCATTACAACTGTCGCAGGTAGCATCAATTACCGTTGTAGTCGTTAGAATTGGACTTGGTTCAACAATAGAAGTATCAAGAGTAGATATACAGCCAACATTATCTGTTACAGTAAGTGTATAGTTTCCTGCAACAACATTCGTTAAATCTTCAGTATTGCTAATAGCGTTTGGATTCCATAATTGTGAATAAGGAGCAGTACCTCCTGATATTGAAACATAAATACCTCCATTTTGATCACCAAAGCAATTTGGCGTATGAATACTATCTACAACAATAATAGGAGCATTTATATTATTGATACTAATTAACGAATCTCTTTGACAACCATTGTCATCTGTTACAGATAGTAAATAGGTTCCTGCTCCTACAGCATTAATCGAATTCGTTGTAGAAATTGTACCTCCTCCAAATTGCCAGTCATAACTATAGTCAGGAGAAGTTAGCGTTCCACCTGAAACGTTTACTGTTGCAGATCCGTCAGCTGTATTACAGTTGGCGTCGTTTATTGTAAGGTCTAATGATAGAGCTGTAGGTGCTATTATTAGTATGGCAGTATCTTTACTACATCCATTGAAATCAGTTATTGTCAGGTTGTATGTCCCCGCCGTTAAGTTCGTTAAGTCTTCATTCACCGAGCCAGCAAATGGCGGTAAGCTAGTCCAATTGTAAGTATATGGAGTTGTTCCATTGTTTGGAGAAATATCAATAGCGCCTTGTGCTTGTCCAAAACAATTGTTGTGCGTTAGTATTGCTGGTGTTTCAATAGCTAATGGTTGGGTTAAATTATAGACATCTGCAATAATACACCCATTATTATCGGTTACTGTTAAAGAATAAGTACCTGCAGCTAAACCATTTTGATCTTCAGGTTCATTAGGAATAGTCAAGTTATCCCAATCAAAAGAATAAGGACTTGTTCCTCCTGTTACCGTAACATCAATACTTCCAGAGTTGTCATTGAAACAAGTTAGGTCTAAAGTGTTTGCTGTTAAGCTTAAAGGAGCAGGTTCTGTTATGGTTGCTGAAGTAGTAGCAATACAACCTGTTGTTTGATCGGTAACAATAACATTATATACACCTGCAATTAAAGCATTAAGATCTTCATTGTCATCATTATCTCCTGTTCCATCGATATCCCAGTCATAAGTGTAAGTATTGGTGCCTCCTACTGTTAAATCGATGGCTCCTGTTGCATTACTAAAACAATCTACATCAGTACTGTTGATCGTAAGAGGTGGAGCATTGTCATCAGATAGCGATATGATTAAACTGTTGGAACAACCATTATCATCAGTAACCGTAACTTGATAGTTGCCAGCTCCCAATGAGTTAATGGAATTAGTACTACCAATAGCTGTTCCTGAAGTTAAGTCTATCCAAGCATAATTATAGTCTGTAGTTATTGTCCCTCCAGTAACTGAAACGGTAATTTGACCATCATTAACTCCACATGTTGGGAGAGTTGGTGTAGCAGTAATTTGTATGCTGTCAGGTTGGGTAACAGCTAAGTTATTGTTATACTGGCATCCATTGTTGTCAATAATTTGAAGTTGGTAGGTACCACTCAATAGGTTGTTAATGTCTTCGGCATTTGAAGTAAAAGAGTTAGGCCCTGTCCAAGTAAAATTATATGGAGATGTACCTCCTGATGGACTAAGATCTATTCCACCAGTACTATCATTATAACAGGTTAATGAATTAACAACAGCATTATCTTGTATTGGTGCAGTAGGCCCATTAATCGTAATGACTTGATTGGTAATACAATTATTACCATCAGTAACAGCCACAGTATATGTTCCTGCTTCTACAGTAGCAATGTCTTCTGTAATCGCTCCAGTAAAAGGTAAAGGACCAGTCCAATTAAAGGTGAAGTTTGGAGTTCCGCTAACAGTAATGTCGATAGCACCTGAAGCGCCCCCATAGCAAAGTACATCTGTAACTAAAGCTGTAACAGTAGGTCCGTTAGTGTTGGATATCGCCACTATTGATGAGTCAGAACATCCATTGTTGTCGGTAACAACTACTTGATAAGACCCAGCTGGTAACGTGTTGACACTATTAGTGTTTCCTCCAATTGTCGTTCCTGGTTGGCTATTGGTAACATCAGTCCATGAATAATTATAGGTAGGGTTACCACCTGTTACATTAACAGCTATAGAACCATTACTTAACCCACAAGTAGCTTCATTGCTATTCATCACAAGGTTAAGGGCTGTTGGAGCAGTGATAACAGTAGTGTCAAAGGCTTGACATCCGTTATTATCTGTAACAATTACAGAATATGTTCCAGCACTTAAACCATTAATATCTTCTGTGTTTCCACTATTAGACCATAAAAAGCTATAATTTGGAGTTCCTCCAGTTACAGTTAAATCTATAGCACCAGTATTTAAGCCATTACAGGCAGCATTGGTCGAAACTCCATTTGCTGTTAATGCTAATAAAGGTTCATTGATGGTAACCAAAAGGTTATCAGAGCATCCTGCCGCATCAGTTGTTGTTACTGTATAGTTACCTGCTGGTAGGTTGTTTTGATTTTGAGGATCATTAGTCCCCACAAGATTATCCCAGTCAAAGGAATAAGGAAGAGTACCCCCAGATACAGAGATAACAATACTCCCCGTTGCTTCACCTCTGCATAGTACATCATTGGCATTTACCAAAGTTGTTGTAGGACCATTTGCAAGAGTAATTGTTTCGGAAGCAGTACTTGTACATCCATTATTATCTGTTACTGTAAGCGTGTAAGTATCAGCTCCTAATCCATTGATATTTGCATTTGTGCCTACAGAAGTACCTAAACTATTAGCCCAATTATAGTTATAAGTAGGAGTGCCTCCAGATACGGCTGCAGTTAACTGTCCGGTATTCGTATTACAATCAGTAGGAGTACTGGTTGTTGTAATGCTTAAAGCTGTAGGATTACTTAGGTTGAAGCATTGAGTGTTCGAACAATTATTGGCATCTGTTACAGTAATACAATATTGCCCAGCGGTTAGTGCGTTAAGGTCTTCAGTTCCTGGATCAATAAATCCAGCAGGTCCAGTCCAACTGTATGTAAAAGGAGTTGTTCCATTAGTAATTGATACATCAATAGTACCGTCATTTCCGTTGTTACAGTTGGGGTTGTTAGTTGTGCCAGCTATCAGTATTTGCAGAGGATCATTGATGGTGTCAGAAATCGTAGCGATACAACCAGCTCCATCGGTCACTTGTACAGCATATATACCGCTTTGTAAATTAGTTGCATTAAGACTTCCATTAGGTATTGCTGTATTGCCTGTCCATACAATAGGGTTGTATGGAGTTTGACCGTTAGTAATGGATAGGTTTATAGTCCCGTCAGTATTCCCAAAACAAGTTACATCAGTAGCATTGATTGTTAAATCAGGTGCGTTATTGTCTGTAATACATACCGTCGTTGTTGTAGAACAGTTGTTAGCATCGTTTACAGTAACATCATAGCATCCCGCTGGCTGATTGGATAAAGTAGAAGCAATACTTAAAACAGGAACAGTTTGCCCACTTGGTGTCCACTGGTAGGTATAGGAGTTGGGTGGAATTGGAGTTCCGTTAGAAGCGGTAACTGTTGCTGAACCATCGCTTTGTGTACAATTAGAATTTACACTTGAAGTAACAAGGTTAATCGCACTAGGTTCATTTAAGCTTATTGTTTGAGTTTGTGGACAGTTGTTATTATCGAGTACCGAAATGATATAGTTTCCTGCTACTAGCCCTCCAATATCTTCCGTGTCATCGAAATCCCCTGTACCGTCGTTGTCCCAGTCAAAGGTGAAAGGGGCGGTTCCTCCATTAACAGATAAATCAATTGAGCCATCGTTCCCTCCGTTACATAAAGGATCTGTAGTGTTTGCATTTAAACTGATAGGCTGAGGTTCGTTTATTAATTGACTTTGATTGGCAGAACATCCATTAGCATCAGTAACAGTAATATTGTAGGTGATTGTACCTGCTAATAAATTGATATCTTCAGCATTTGAAGTATATCCAGTAGGGGTTGAGGTCCAACTGTACGTTAATGTCCCTGTTCCACCTGTTGCTGTAATGTTAATAAGTCCGTCGTTGGCTCCATTACAACTTACATCATTAAAGTTATCGATGGTTAAAGTTGGAGCAACATCATCAGAAATAGTAGCGGTTATTGTTTCTGTACATCCGTTCAAGTCGGTTACTGTTAATGTATAAATACCACTTGGTTGATTGGTAATGGATGGAGAGTTCCCTCCAATTGAAGCCCCTAAAGCATCTGTCCAACTGTAATTATAGGTTGCTGTTCCTCCACTTACTGAAGCTGTAATGCTTCCAGTGCTTCCTGTACACTGAGAGTTAGTTGTGGTGGTGGAAATGACAATAGGTGTAGGCTCAGTAATATTAAAAGAAGCTGTATTGTTACAATTGTTGTCATCAGTTACGATCACAGTATAGCTTCCGGTAGGAAGACCTGAAATATCTTCGGTGTTATTTGAGTAAGCATTACTTCCTGACCAGCTGTAGGTATAACTTCCTGCTACAGTTCCACCTGTAGCAGTGATGTCAATCGCTCCATCATTACCATTATTACAAGATACAGGAGTAATGATATCTGTTATGGTAATAGGTAGTGGCTCGTTAATAGTAACAGTTTGGTTAAAAGTACAGTTGTTAGCATCTGTTAATGCAAGCGTATAATCTGCTGCACACAGTAAAAAGATGTTATCGGTATTAGGATCTGTAAAGCCTGGATCTGTAGAAGTCCATGTTGTATTATATGGCGCTGTTCCTCCTGATATATTGACCGAAATAGAACCGTCACAAATAGCATTACAACTCGCGTCATTAGAGTTGAATGTAACAGTTGGAGCAGCTAAGTCAGTGATGCAGACTTGAATGGTTTCAGTACATAAACTAGCGTCGGTTACAAGAACATCATAACATCCAGCGGCTAGATTGTTGGCAGTAGCAGAATTACTGATAACAGTACCATTGATATCCGTCCAGCTGTATGTATAGTTTGGAGTTCCACCTGTTGCTGTTGCTGTAATAGAACCATCTGATTGACCGCAGTTAGGTTGTGTGTCTGTTGTAGATATCGTAATAGGAGAAGGTTCTGTTAGAGTAAAAGCTGTATCTTTTTGACATCCATTTCCATCTCTAACGGATAGGTTATAGGTGTTTGGTGTTAGGTTAGTTTGGTTTTGATTATCATCAAAATCACCCGTTCCATCAATATCCCAATCATAGGTGTAAGTTCCAGTCCCATTAACGGGTGCTATAGTGATTTGTCCATCATTGGCATTATTACAAGTAATTGGTGTAACGACACCATTGATAAAAATTTCATCTGGTTTTGTGATGCTTAGCGTTGTATCAATAAAGCAGCCATCAGCATCTGTTATTCTTACAGTGTAAGATGCAGAATCTAACCCACTTAAGTCTTCTGTCCCAGGGTTTACAAAGCTTCCATCAGTACTGGTCCAATTCCATGTGTACCCACCAGCACCACCAGTTGTTGTTAAGTCAATTGTTCCATCATTAAGGTTAAAGCAAGTTACAGGTGTTGTGATACCGTTAGCATTGATTTGGGTAGGTTCGTTAATTGTAACTGTTTGTGTGAATATACAGTTGGTAGCATCAGTAATTTGTAAGGTGTAATCAGCTGCGCAAAGATTACTGATATCGTCTGTGTTTGGATCAACAAATCCAGGGTCAGTAGAAGTCCATGTTGTAGTATATGGAGCTGTTCCATCAGTAATAACAATGGTGATGGCTCCATCACAAACTCCATTACACGAAGCATCAGTCGGTGTTAAGGTAGCAGTTGGAGGTGCTAAGTCTGTAATACAAATTTGTTGGGTAAAGGTACAAGTATTAGCATCAGTTACTGTAACATCATAACATCCAGCGCTTAAGTTTGAAGCTGTAGCTGTGTTTCCAACATTGCTTCCACCAGCGTCAGTCCAAGAGTAATTATAAGTTGGAGTTCCACCAGCAGCTGTTGCAGTAATAGAACCGTCTGCTTGCCCACAATGGGATTGAACAGCGGTATGTGTGACAGAGATTGGGTCTGGTTCGGTTATTGTGAATACGGTATCTTTTTGGCAACCATTAGCATCTCTAACGGATAAATTATAGGTGTTAGGGGCTAATCCAGTTTGGTTTTGGTTATCGTCAAAATCCCCTGTTCCATCAATATCCCAGTCGTAGGTATAAGTCCCTGTTCCATTAGTTGGTGCGAGGTTAATTTGAGCATTGTCATCGCCATTACAAAGTATTGGGCTTACAGTTGGGTTGATAAAAATTTCATCAGGTTTTGAAATTGTTAGCGTTGTATCAATAAAACAGCCATCAGCATCTGTAATACGCACAGTATATGAGGCAGAATCTAATCCACTGAGATCTTCTGTTCCTGGATTGATAAAACTTCCATCAGTACTGGTCCAGTTCCATGTGTATCCACCAGCTCCACCAGTTGTAGTCAAATCAATTGTCCCATCTGTTAAATTAAAGCAAGTGACATCCGTAGCTATTCCATTAGCATTAATTTGAGTGGGTTCAGCTATTGTGATTGAAAGTGAATCTTGACATCCAATATCGTCAGTGACTAAAACTTGATAAGTTCCGCCTGACAGTCCAGTTTGGTTTTGACTAGCTGGAGAAAGACCACTACCATCGCTGGTTGTCCATAGGTAAGTATAGGTCCCAGAAGAAGTTCCTCCACTAACGTTTATAGTGATTGTCCCACTGTTATCTCCAAAGCAGTTGTTATCAGTATGTGTTTCAGTAATAGTGATTGTAGGAGGTGCGTTTAATGGGGTGATTTGTAGACTGTCCATACATCCATCTGAATCTGTAACCACAGCATAGTAATTGGTGAATGGGCATAAAGAACTAACAGATTGACCTGAGAAAGGTTGAAGAATACCGCTTCCTAATGTCCCTTGATACCAAGAAACATTTACATAAGGAGGAGTCCCTCCTGTTACATTCAATGACACTTGACCATCACATGTATTAGAACATTGGGCATCAGTACTTGAGGCAACCGAAATGGTCATGGGTTGTTTGTCAGCTAATGTTACAGCAGTGTCAATAGCACAACCAGTATTGTCGGTAAGGTGTAAATTGTAAGTGTTATTCTCGCATAAGTTGGATGCAGTATTAGTATTTCCTACATTCGTTCCAGGTCCAACTTCTGTCCAAGTAAAATTGTATGGAGCTCCTGTTCCTCCAGTTGGAGTACTGGTTAGTATACCATCGCAGGCGTTGTTACAAGTAACTTCAGTGATGTTGATATTAGCAAATATTGGTGGGGGAGTAACAATGTTTACAGTAGTATCAAATTGACAACCGTTTAAGTCGGTGATGGTTAATGTGCTACTTCCAATACAAAGGCTTGATGCATTCTGAGTTGTTTCTCCATTCGTCCAATTAAAGTTGTAAGGGGGAACACCAAAAACAGGAGAATGAGTAGCTGTACCATCGCAGGTGTTAAAACATGATGGTGGCGTAAGTGTAAAATTAATTGTTCTTAATCGATCGGGAACATTTAGAACATGAGAAGCAGCACAGGTAACACCTTGTCCAACATCGGTAACTAATACCTGTATAGAACTTTGGTCACAGACATTTGTCCATGATTGAGCTGTTTGAGTAGCAGGATTACCTGATCCTAGCCATTGAAATGTAAAAGGTCCAACACCTCCAGTAACATTAACAGTATAAAAACCTGTACATCCATCAGCACATTGTAACTCATAACCATTGTAGTTGGAGTCGGGAACAATTTGAATAGAGAATTGGTTTGGAGCTGTTCCGCAGGTAACGACGTTTCCTTTTTGGTAAATGGGAGTGTTGTTCAAATCTCTTTTATGTACCTGTGGTAAAAGAGAGTCTGGTATAAGTTGACTATGTATTTGATTAATCATAGCCAGACAAAGTAATATTATGATAAAGTGCTTCACTTAAAAAACAGAAATTATGGTAAATAATTTATTTACGTAAAGTGGTTAAAGTTAAGGAAAATAAAGATAAGTTGAAAAAAACAATTTTTTTTTATTTGATTGTAGCCAATATATGGATTAATGGCGTTTTATTAATTGAAGATAGGGCATTGATACTCATGTCCTTGTTCGTGTCCACAGGCATTAATGACCAAGATCAATTCGTGGGTATTGGCGCTACCTAGTCTAAGACTAGAAACAGTATAGTCGTAGGAATACCCTAATGTGAAATATTTAGCAAATTTTAGTTTCATTAGAGCGCCTATTTGATCTTGATTTCGCCAACCTATACCGATGTCAAACGAACGGTTAAGTTCAGCGATTAAATTGAGGTCAAGTGATGGGGTAGAAAAAGCAGCGTATTTTAACATTGCTGAGGGAATGACATTGATTTTACCTGCTTTAAATCGTTTTCCTCCGACAATATAGTGATGCCATCTGTTTCTAGATTGCTCAGATCCTATAATTTTCCATTTATTTCTTGCCAGTTGTTTAATGCTAAATCCGGCAAACCAATCTTGGTGGCTAAGAAATAACCCAGGAGAGAAGTCAGGCACCATTAACGTTGCTCCAGAACCATTGATGAGCGGGTCATCTGCTTGAGCAACAGTGATTTTAGAGGCGTCAATTTTAAATTGGTGTAATCCTGCAAAAAGACCAAAGGAAGCATTGATTTCTCTGGAAATAGGGAGGTGGTAGGCGTAAGCAATATTGATGGATGTTCTTGCCGCTGGTCCAATGACATCATTTTCTATATACATACCCAGTCCATGCTTAGAGCGATTAGTTGGTCTTCGTTTTAACTTTAATTCTGTGGTAAAACTACCGAAGCCTGTTTTTGGGGCACCTTCTAAGTTGAGCCATTGACTCCGGTATCCTAAAGAAAAATTTAAACAAGGTTGACTACCTGCCATAGCTGGGTTTATGGCGAAGTAGTTAAAAATATATTGACTAAATTGTGATGCTTGTTGAGCATTATAGTTTAGTGAAACTACACAGAAGAACGATATGCATAATAATGTTTTCATATTCTTCTAATAGATAAGAGTTATTGGGCCAATAAAGTGATTGTTTTTCTTACCTGATTTTAAATCTATGGAATAGAAGTAGGTACCGGAAGGTAAACGTTGGCCATTTTGAGTTCCATCCCATCTTCTTGCATTAGTATATCCAATTGTTTTGAAGACTTGTTGTCCCCATCGATCAAAGACAACAACTTCAGCTCCTGGATAATTGTCTATTCTTCCTATAATCCAAGTGTCATTTATTCCATCGTTATTTGGAGTGAGTGTATTGGGAACACTAATTGGTTCAAAGACATCAACAATAATGTCATCTTGGTAGGTACAACCATCAGCTGTCGTTAAAGAGAGGTAATAAGTTGTGGTTTCCTCAGGGGTAGAAACTGGAGAAAGTGAGGTTGTATTGGATAAATAGTTTGGGGGACTCCATTCAAAACCATCAGGAGCAGATCCAGATAGGGTTGTAGATTCTCCTGTTTCTATAGATACATCAGGCCCTGCATCAATGGTATAGGTTACAGCTGATCCAGTTGTGGTAATGTTAAAATAACATTCAGCGGGGTTGGTAATACCTGTACCATTCAAATCGCCATCTACTAATACATAGTAAGTCGTATTAGGGGTTAGGTTGGTTGCTGATAGAGAAAAATCACTAGAGCTGTTAGAGACACAGTTGGATACCGCCGTGTAGCTTGATTCGTCACAAGGTGTTGTGGCTTCAATTATTACAGCCTGTAGTTCATTGTCATACGCAGGGTCGTTGGTGCAATTAATATTACTGAAATTGACAGAGGCATCTCCTCCGTTATCGTTAGTCGTAAAGGTAAACCAAGTCGTGTTGTCTAGAGCAAAACAAAAGTTGCCATTGTTAGAACTACCGTCTGAACACCCTGAGCAAGCAGATACTGTTGCGCCTACATTATTGGCTAACGTTGTTTGATTTCCACATAATATTGTTGCGGAAGAACAGTTGTCGTTTGCAGCTTGAGTATAAAAAGGTGCAGCATAAAGGAATAGAAAAAATATCACGAGGTATCTCATAAAACAAATATAAAGATTATTTACATAAACGAAAATAAGCATTATTAGATTCAAAAAAGTATACAAAAGTACTACTGTTAATGATTGAATGTTTATAAAATAGATGGGGGAAGAATAAAAATTGAGAAAATATTGTGATATTCGCGGTTTGGATTAGTATTTGAATAGAAGAAAATTGGTGAGTAGATTAGTTAGGATAGCGTTTTATATTTTCATCCCCGTAATGTTGTGGTCTTGTGGAGGAAAGAAAAGAACAGTGGATGGTATGAAACTTAAAAACCTTAATTGGAAAGTTTTAGTAGATTCAATGAGGAATAATGAGTTTGATTACAGTTGGATTCGTTCAAAAGCATCTGCTAGTGTTGTGTTTAAAAACGATAAAAACACAGTAAAAGCTAATTTCAGAATAAGAAGAGACAGTGCAAGTTGGATTAATTTGTCAAAAGGGGTTCAGATTATGACAGCTATAGCTTCAAACGATTCAATAAAGGTGCTTAAGAAAATAGGGAAGAAAGAATACTATATTGATGATTTTAAGACGGTGAATAAATTCTTAAATACTACTGTTGACTATTCATTGTTGGAGGATTTTTTTGCTGGAAATGCTATTGGATTTGATTACGATTCTACCAAGTATAAGTCAGGGATAGACGATGGCCTTTACATACTAAGTTCTGATAAAATCAAAAAAATGGATAAGCTCTTAAAGAAAGGAGCGAATAGAAACCGAGAGTTTTTATACAGATGCTGGGTAAACCCCGTAAATTATAGATGTCAAAAAGTGCGTGTAGATGTTTTACGTGATACAACAGCCCTAATTGTTGAATATTCTGATTGGGAAACAATAGATCAAGGTGGGCAGTTCCCTTATCACACATCGATAGTTCTAGAAACTCCTAGGGATACAATATCGTTAGCTTTGAAGTATAGTAAGGTAACGATTAATGATCCACAGTCGATGCCTTTTAAATTGACAAAGTCTTACGAACCAATGGTTTTTGAATAATTATGAGAGTTGGCTTGTTTATCATATTATTTTTAGTCCCTTTTTTTACCTTTTCTCAAGGAAGTAAAAAGTTAAAGCAACAAGAGGCGGTACTCAAAAAGAAAATAGCAAACACTAAAAATCTTATTCAACAAACAAGAAAGACTGAACAGCTTACCATGACTGAGTTGGCGATTATTAATCATCAAATTGCTTACCGAGAATCATTGATGGATAATATTAATTATCAAATGAAGCGACTGGATGACGAGTTAATTGAAAGTCAGAAAGAATTACAGCTTTTAGAAAATGATTTAAAGCTGTTAAAGGAAGAGTATGCTAAGATGTTGAGGTATGCTTTTAAAAATAGAGAGGAGGATTACAAAATGATTTATGTATTTTCTGCAAAATCTTATACAGAAGCTTATCACAGGTTAAAGTATATCGAACAATATAAAGATTTTAGGCAGAAACAGGTTGAAAGAATTTTAAAAACCAAGCAAGAGCTAGAACAGAAAATAATTGAGATAGAAGTTTTAAAGACCAATAAAAAAGAGTTAGTAGAAGTACAAGAGCAGGAAAAGAGTTTGTTTTTAAAAGATAAGGAAACGCAACAATCTTCGTTACAAAAATTACAGGCCAATGAGGCTCAATTAAAAGCTCAGTTACAAAAACAACAACGAAAGCAACAACAAATAGCAAAAGCTATTAGAAAGGCGATAGAAGCAGAAATAGCAGCAGAGGCGAAAAAAAATAAGACAAAAGGATTTGTCTCAACTCCAGAAACTTCTGCACTGTCTAAAACGTTTGCTGCAAATAAAGGGAAATTACCTTGGCCAGTTTTTAAAGGGGAAATTACAGGGCGTTATGGTAAACAACAACATGATGTTGTGAGTACAGCTTATGTAGAGAATAATGGTATTGATATTACTACCGAGAAAGGAGCTAGTGTAAGGGCTGTTTTTGGAGGTAAGGTGTCTAGTGTTTTTGTAATCCCTGGAGCAGGGAAAGTTGTAATGGTTAGCCATGGAAGTTATCGTACTGTTTATTCTAATCTTGAAGAAGTTTTTGTTAAAAAAGGGGACGAAATTTCGATTAAACAGAAAATAGGGAAGTTGTTGCCAGCTTCTTCCGGAAGTGTATCTGAAGCGCATTTTGAGATTTGGTATATTACTTCATCGGGTATGAAAAGCCAAAACCCATCTCTTTGGATTTACAGGTAATTTTCTTACTTTTCAAGCATGAATGATTTGAAAACAAAGACTTGTTTGAATTGTTCTAGTGATTTACTAGAACATCAAAACTATTGTCCTAATTGTGGTCAAAAGAATAGAAAAGTAGACTATCGTTTAAGAGATTTATTGTTGCATTTTTTTGAAGATTATTTTGCTTTTGATAATAAAATTATTCAGACATTAATTTTGCTGATTAAGAAGCCAGGTCAGCTTTCTTTGGCTTTTTTTGAAGGAAAGCGGATGAGTTATGTTTTGCCTTTGAAGCTGTATTTTTTTGTTGCATTTATTAGTTTGTTGTTAATGTCTGCGTTGGATTTATTTACTTTTCAAAGTCAAGATTCATTTGTAGATGGCTTTAGTGAGGGAATCGAAATTTCTTATGATTCGAGTGAAGATAGTGGGGGAGAAGAGCAAGCAGAAATAGATGCTTTAGGTTTAGATGTGGGAAAAGATATATCCTATGTCTTAAAGGAAAAAAGTGCTTTGTTTATTTTGTTTGAAATGCCAGTATTTGCTTTTTTTATTTATCTGTTTTTTTACAAAAAGAATCGTTATTATACTGAGGCCTTTGTGGTGGCTTTACATATTCAAACGTTATTTTTTATTAGCATATTTTTAGGGAAACTTTTGGGAATGATCTCTCCAATGGCAAGTTTGTTTTTTATACTTGTTTATCTAGTTTACGCTACGTTGTCTTTAAAGCGATATTATCAAAATGGTCTTGTAGTCAGTTTTATGAAGCTATTTGCAATACAGTTATTGCAGGTTTTAGTTGTTCTAGGGATAACAGTACTCTATATATTTATACGATTATATAGTTCAGGTTTTACTCAATAACCTTAGCATCTTCTAAGATGTAGCTCAATTGATAAATATCGTCAGGATTAAGTCGAAGTTTCCCCTCAAAAGTAATGATTTGATCCATTCTTAATCCGCTATGTTCTCCTACAATTTGAACTTCCATCACAGATTCTGGTCCAGCACCTCCACAGAAAAAACAAGAGCTGTAAGGGTTCGCAGATAAAACATAATAGTCTTGAATAACATCAACAGGGATGATGTATCCTCGAATTTGGACTTTTTTTCCATTTAATGAGGATATTTTTTTTCCAAATTTAGGGACTTGGTAGTATCCTTGGAATTCTTCAGAAAATACCTCTTCAAATGTAACGTCTTTTAAAACTTCCCAAGTAATGATGGTTTGACTTTTAATTGAGGCAGTTACCCCCAATGCGAGAATAAGTGTGATGATTAAATTTTTCATTGCTTATTTATTCGATAATGTTTTTGAAATATCTGTTCGATATGCTTTTATGGCTGGGTATAATGCAGAGATTATGCCAATTAATACGGCTCCTCCTAAAATTGTCCATTCTTCTTTTAGCCAAATCCAGCCTGTAAAATTGTAATGGTAAGTTTCGGCTAAGTATCCAGAGAAAATTTCCATACCAATGTGACTAAAACCTATTCCTAAGAGGTAACCTAAAATAGCAAGGAGGAATCCTTCGAGTAGTATCATGGTAAAAACTTTAGTTGTTGAAGCTCCCATAGTTCGCATAATTGCAATCTCGTATTGACGGTCTTTTAAAGAGTTTAGCATAGCGATAAACATACTGGCAGATGCAATGATTACAATAACCATAGACATCAGTGAAATAATGCTTATTGCAGGCTCTATTAATTCAAACAACTGTCTGATTTCTATTGCAGGTTCAGCAGCCATCATGCCATCAGTATTGTTGGCGATTCCAGGAAGCGTAAAACGTGCCCTTGTTGTTTTATACTGGATTAACATTGCTGTGATCTCTCTAGTTTTAAAGTCGATATCTTTTAAAATAGCATCATAATCTTTTGGGGCATCATCGTGGTGATGTTCATGATGATGGTGGTGAGCATGTTCGTCGTGGTGATGATGTTCATCATGATTGTGAACTTCTTTTTCTAATTTAGCATCGTGTTCCTCTTTTGAGATAATATCAAAGCTCCCTCCAGAGTCATGGTCATGGCCTGCATGTAAAATCCAAACACTCTCTAGGGATGTTAATAATAAGTTGTCTAATACTGTGTTTGACTTTTTTAGAATTCCAACAACAGTATATAAGTGGTCTGTATGTTCATCAATTGATTCCCCTAAACCATGTCCACCTGCAAACGTATCACCAATTTTTAATCCAAATTTTTTAGCGACATCGTAACCAATTGTAGATTCTAATGGCTTTTTCCAAAGTTTCCCTTTTGCTATTTCTCCTTTGTATAAATGAATATAATCATGCGTTGTAGCTAGAATTCTATAAGATTTATAATTATCTCCTATAGAAACAGGAATGGCCTTTTCCACCATAGGATGCATTCTAGCAAAGCCAGTTCGTGCATAGTTAATGTTTCCTGTAGGTTTATCAATTTGGTAGAGGTTGCAGAGTACAGATTGTAACCGGCTTCCCTCAGCTCCAATGACTAAATCAATTCCACCTGCATTATTTTTGAATTTTTCATTGATTTGGTAGTGGGTGAGGAGGGTAATTAAAATAATGGTAATCCCTGAAGCAAGGAGTAACAAAGACAGCCCGCTAGAAAGTGGTCGGTAAAGGATGTTTTTCCAACTAATTTTTAAGACATTCATAGTTTTATTTTCGTTTTAAACGCGTTAGAAAGTCTGTTGTCATGCGTTACAACTAATAGTGTGGCATTAGACTTATTAGCTTGTTCTATTAAGAGGTTTATTACGGTGTCACAATTTTCATCGTCTAAAGCAGAAGTGGGTTCGTCTGCTAAAATGAGTTGCGGAGAATTGATTAGAGCTCTTGCAATAGAAACACGTTGTTTTTGTCCTTGGCTTAATTCTTTAGTTTTGGCATTAAGTTTATCTAAAATGTCTAATTCTGAGAGTAAAGCTTTTATTTTATCGAGGTCTTTTTTACCACCAGCCAATGTTTGTGCTAGGTATAGATTTTCTTTTACAGATAATGCATCAATAAAATGAGGTGTTTGGAAGATAATTCCTATTTCTTGACCTCTGAATTGATCCAAGTTGGCGTCGCTTAAGTTGTTAAGAGTCGTGTCGTTTATGGTGATGGTTCCTTCTTGAGGCCTTAATAGCCCTGCTAATAGGTGTAAAAGCGTTGTTTTACCACAACCGCTTTTCCCTAAGAGAAGAGCATGGGATGCGTTATCTAAGTTGATGTCTGGAAATTGAATAGCATTTCCATTTTTGTATTTAAAGGCTATGTTTGTTGTGGTTAACATTTTTAATTGTTGTTATTTGAAGGAAGATGTAAAAAATCGGTAATCACTTTACCTATCTCTTTGTATTTGTTGATAATCATAGGGTGTCCACCTCCTTTGATTACATAACAATTTCCAATGTGTTTAATAGGAAAAACAATGTCCTTATCTCCATGGATATGTAATAGGTTTTGATGCTCATAATCGCTATCCCAATCACTCACTTGCTTCATTACCCATTTGTCAAAGCCTCCAGTACTTTTTGCAACCATTGCTTTTGTATCCTCATTGTAAATAGCTTTGTATGATTTTTTTACATAAGTAGAAATATGGAACCCTTTATTGAAAATGTGTTTCATTATCTTATCTGGAACCATCGAAATAAAGAAGCTAGCACCTTTTAATTTCATTATTGGGCTTAATTCCTCTCTGTTTTTTGCAGAAGAAATGATAATAATTTTTTCTGGGTGTTTGATTTTAGCTATTTCCATAGCTAATATTCCACCAAACGATGTTCCTACAATAACAAACGGCTCAGATTCATCTATTTCTTGACTCATCTTAATGGCATAATCATGTAAAGATTCATCGTCATCAAGTGATTTAAACTCTATCACTTCACATGGAGCGTCTAGTTCATTAACTAAATCTTTGTAGATTGTTTTGTCGGTAGCCAGTCCAGGTACTAAATATATTTTATTGTATTTACTCATTCTCAAAATCCTTGCGCAACAACAAAAATAATGAAAATCAGTGAGATGACCAATAGTTGGGTTACCACCCAGTAATAGCTACAGTAGAAGAACGATTATAAGGTGCTCCGTTACTCCAGTTTGGGTGTTGAACATTTAAAAATAAGGTTTTGTTGTCTGGTGTAAATATTGCTCCTGTAAATTCAGCTCCCATAGGAGAGATGGCAAAACGATGCAAGTCATTGACTGTTGGTTGTTCAATACTTAAATCAAGGAAGTATAGTTCAGTATACCAATGGTTTTTTCGTTCTGCATGCAAAGGGACTCTTCCTTTACTGTTGTCGTTAATGTCTTCGCATATCACTAAATAATCTTTTCCTCCTTGTTGAGTCATTGTGATGCAATCAGGGTTGGAGAATACAGTTGCTCCATCGGCACCAATCCCTCCTTCGAGGTAAACACTCATTTTATTGGTTTCGGTATCAAATATTAGAATTCTTCCAAATACATCTTCGTAGATGTTTCCTTCTGGATTGAGATAGTCTCTATAGTGTTTAGCTGGTATTGCTCCATTTTTAATTGGACGCGTCCAATCAGTATGATCATGCCCCGTTTCAGCAATGTAAATTTTATTTCCTTTCCTAACAACCCATTCGTGGCGCATAAAAATACTTGCACCCATTGCAATTGCAGTATCTCTAATGTTTATTAAAGAAGCGGTGTCGCGAGGTAAAGTAAGCCATTTCCCAGACTCTCCATCCATAGTTTGTTGATAGGCATATAATTGTCCTTGGGAATAGTCGTCTTCTTGATCGGCAACAAACTTAAACCATACTCCTGGTTCTTTGTCGTCTGTTAAATATACCGTTTTTCGATCCTCCATAAATTCTAAGTCCTCGTGGAAGTAGCAGCCCATAGCATAGATCTTTTGAGTTGCTTTTCGAGTTTTTGGGTCGACTTCAACAATGTATCCAATGTTTTCATGAAATTTTAAGTTGCCTACATCACTGGTGTCCGTATGTCCTTTCCCTTTTCTATAGAAATAGCTATTGCTTTTTCCTTGATGCTCTTCGCAAGTATATATCATCCCATTTGGAGCGACACTACCTCCACAGTTTCTATCGGTACCTCTTACAGAAGAAAAATCAACATGATGATAAGGTGAAGTAACGTCCCATGTAGCGTTATTTTTATTGACAGTAAACATAGTCGCTCCGCCACCGTCACCTAAAATTGGGTGACTTCCTTTTAACTCGTGACTGACAAACAACCAACCACTGTTGTTGGAATCTGGTAGGAATGCTAACATGTCGTGATTTCCTTTGGCAGGAGCAGAAGTACTATCGTTTACAACGACAATACTTTCTTTTTCTTTAAATAAGATTTGAGCAGAAAACCCTTCAGGAATGAGTAAGGTTTTGTTTTTAAAATTGGTATCTAAACAGGTAAAAATGCTGTCTAAAGGAATTGTGGTAGAGGGGGTGTTTTTAATTGGTGTAATTGTATCAGCAGAAACAGTTTGCTTTTCATGTTGAGATGAATGTTTAGAGGTAGAGTCGCTGTTGCATGAAAACAGGAAAAGTCCTGAGAGAACTAAAAAAAAGTATTTCATTGTTATCGTTTTAAGCTTCAAATGTAGCACAAAAAAAGCCTATCTAAACTAGATAGGCTTTAAAAAAATATTAAGAGTAGATTAAACTACTTTTACATCAACTGCGTTTAATCCTTTTTTACCTTCTTTTAAGTCAAATTCAACTTGATCTCCTTCTCTAATCTCATCGATTAATCCAGAAACGTGAACAAAATGTTCTTTGTTAGATCCTTCTTCTACGATGAAACCAAATCCTTTAGTCTCATTGAAAAACTTTACTGTTCCTTTATTCATGTTATTGTTTAATAAATTATTACTGCAAACATAGTTGATTTAATTCAATAATTCGCTCGATTTGTAATAAATAATTAAATTAGTTTTTTAAGCTTAAATTTAATTCATTTAATTGTGCTGTGTCGATAGGAGATGGTGCATCAATCATAACATCTCTACCGCTATTGTTTTTAGGGAATGCGATAAAGTCTCTAATAGAGTCGGTTCCTCCAAAAATTGAACAAATACGATCAAATCCAAAAGCCAATCCTCCATGGGGTGGAGCTCCATATTCAAAAGCATCCATTAAGAAACCAAATTGAGCTTGTGCTTCTTCTTTGGTAAAGCCTAAAAGGTCAAACATTCTAGCTTGAATTGCTCTATCGTGGATACGTATAGAACCTCCTCCAACTTCAACGCCATTAATTGCTAAATCATAAGCATTAGCTCTAACTGCTTTAGGGTCGGACTCAATCAATTTCATATCCTCTGGTTTTGGAGAGGTGAATGGATGGTGCATAGCATGATAACGTTGCGTTTCTTCATCCCATTCTAATAAAGGGAAATCTAATACCCATAGCGGTTTGAATACATTAGGATCTCTTAGGTCTAATTCAGTTCCCATGTGTAAACGTAAATCGTTCATTTGGCTACGTACTTTATCAGTCTCGCCGCTTAAGACTAAAATTAAGTCTCCAGCTTTAGCGTTACATTGTTTAGCCCACTTAGCCAATTCTTCTTGGTTGTAAAATTTATCAACAGAAGACTTAAATGTACCATCTTCGTTACATTTTACATAGACCATACCTTTTGCTCCAACTTGAGGTCTTTGAACCCATTTGGTTAGTTTATCGAGTTGCTTTCTTGAGTATCCAGCACAACCTTCTGCAGTAATTCCTAGAATTAATTCAGCTGAATCGAAAATTGTAAAGTCTTTACCTTTAACGATGTCATTCAATTCATTAAAGGTCATTCCAAATCGAATATCTGGTTTGTCAGACCCATATAACTTCATGGCTTCAGCATAAGTCATTCTTGGGAAGTCATCTTCAAACTCAATTCCTTTTACCGATTGGAATAAGTGTTTCATTAAACCCTCAAAGGTCTGCAAGATGTCCTCTTGTTCTACAAAAGCCATTTCACAGTCTATTTGAGTAAACTCTGGCTGTCTATCAGCCCTTAAATCTTCATCTCTAAAGCATTTTACAATTTGGTAGTAACGGTCATAGCCACTCACCATTAATAATTGTTTAAATGTTTGGGGTGATTGTGGTAGTGCATAGAATTCTCCATCGTTCATTCTACTTGGAACAACAAAGTCTCTTGCTCCCTCAGGTGTAGATTTGATTAGGTAAGGAGTTTCAACCTCCATAAACGCTAATGAGTCTAAGTATTTTCTTGTTTCTAAACCAATTTTATTTCTTAGGATTAGATTGTTTTTTAGAGGGTTTCTTCTTAAGTCCAAAAAACGATATTTCATTCTTAATTCATCCCCTCCATCAGTTTCATCTTCAATGGTAAAAGGAGGAAGTTTAGCCTCTTTGAGAATGGTTAATTCGGTAACGTTAATTTCTATGTCTCCAGTTGGGATATTTTTGTTTTTGCTTTCTCGTTCTGCTACAATCCCTTTTGCTTGAATCACGTATTCTCTACCTAAGGTTCTTGCTTTGGTACATAAGTCAGCATTGATATCCATATTAAAAACCAGCTGGGTAATACCATATCGATCTCTTAGGTTTACAAATGTAATTCCTCCAAGATCATTTGAGTTTTGTACCCATCCACAAAGAGTGACTTCTGCTCCTGTGTTCTCAATTCTTAATTCTCCGTTTTTATGTGATCTATACATTTTTTTAGTTGATGTATTCTGTACAATATATAGTACAATGTTGTCTATTTATTTAATTTATATGAGGTTCTTTTTTTTGAAATAACAGTTAATCTAGTTTTAATACAGCCAAGAAAGCCTCTTGAGGAACTGTTACACTACCAACTTGACGCATCCTTTTCTTTCCTTTTTTCTGCTTCTCTAATAGTTTTCGTTTACGAGAAATATCACCACCATAACATTTAGCAGTTACATCTTTACGTAACGCTTTGATGTTCTCCCTGGCAATAAATTTCGCGCCAATCGCAGCTTGAATTGGAATCTCAAATTGTTGACGAGGAATTAAATCTTTTAATTTTAAACAAATCTTTTTACCTAAAGTATAAGCATTGCTTCGGTGAACTAATGCAGATAAGGCATCTACTTGCTCTGAGTTAAGAAGTATATCCAGTTTAATTAGGTCCGATTTTCTGTAGCCAATAGGCGAATAATCAAAACTAGCATATCCTTTAGATACTGTTTTTAATTTGTCGTAGAAGTCAAAAACAACTTCAGCTAATGGCATATCAAAAGTAATTTCAACACGATCTTGTGTTAGATATACTTGATTAGTTAACTCTCCTCTCTTTTCAATACATAACGTCATGATTTGCCCAACATAATCGCCTTTTGTAATGACTTGAGCTTTGATATATGGCTCTTCTATATAATCTAATTTAGATTGGTCGGGAAGGTCAGAAGGGTTATTGACAATAACTAATTCTTGGTTCTTTTTTAAATAAGCTTTGTAAGACACATTGGGTACGGTTGTAATCACCGTCATGTTAAACTCACGCTCTAAACGCTCTTGAATAATCTCCATGTGTAACATTCCTAGGAATCCACATCTAAAACCAAAACCTAAGGCTGCAGAACTTTCAGGTTCAAACACCAAAGAAGCATCATTAAGTTGCAGTTTTTCCATAGAAGCTCTTAGCTCTTCATAATCTTCAGTGTCTACAGGGTAAATACCAGCAAAAACCATTGGTTTTACATCTTCAAAACCTTGAATAGCATCTTCACATGGATTTTCTTTAGTTGTGATGGTATCTCCAACTTTAACCTCTTCGGCTTTTTTTATACCAGATACAATATATCCTACATCTCCAGTGTTGACTTCTTTCGTTGGGAACATGTCCATTTTTAACACCCCAATTTCGTCAGCAAAATAAGATTTTCCTGTGTTTACAAACTGAACTTCATCTCCTTTTTTAATGGAACCATTCATGACTCTATAATAAGCTATGATCCCTCTAAAAGTATTGTAAACCGAATCAAAAATCATGGCTTGTAATGGGGCTTCAGGATCTCCTTCCGGAGCTGGTATTCTTTCAACAACAGCTTCTAAGATCTTTTCTACACCTAAACCTGTTTTTCCACTAGCAGGTATAATGTCTGCTTCCTCACAGCCGATTAAGTCCATAATTTGGTCAGCTACAACTTCTGGATTGGCTCCAGGTAGGTCCATTTTGTTGAGGATAGGGATGATTTCTAGGTCATTGTCTATGGCAAGGTATAAGTTCGAAATCGTTTGTGCTTCAATTCCTTGAGAGGCATCAACAATTAGTAATGCACCTTCACATGCAGCAATAGATCGAGAAACTTCATAAGAGAAATCAACGTGTCCAGGAGTGTCAATTAAGTTTAAAATATACTCTTCGCCATCAGTATGTTTATAATTCATCTGAATAGCGTGACTTTTAATGGTAATCCCTCTCTCTCGTTCGATGTCCATGTCATCAAGCGCTTGATCTTTCATGTCACGTTCTGCAATCGTATTGGTAGTTTGCAAAAGACGGTCAGCTAAGGTGCTTTTTCCATGGTCAATATGTGCAATAATGCAAAAGTTTCTAATTTTCTTCATACGTAGCACAAAAATAAACAAATTCTTTAGCTAGCATTTAGATTCTGGGATGAGTTCTACTTTTTTGAATGTTTTTTTTGTAAAACTCAAATAAGGAAGAAGGAGAAATAACGTTGTTTTTATCAGACTTTGTTAAGCTTTACTAGAAAAATGAATTATAGTTAGTAGAATTAAACAACCTTTCTTATTTTTGAGCAATCAACTTAAACAACGTCGATAACCGATATAAAATGAAGATTTCGAATTATTTAATTCTTTTTTTGAGTTTAGTTTTAATTAGTGCATGTGAAAACGATGAGCAAGAACCGATAACTAAACCACCAATAGAAAAAAACAAAGAGCCAGAACAACCGAAGGTAATAACCCCTACATTTAATAAAGATTCTGCTTTAGCTTATGTTCAAAGGCAAGTAGATTTTGGTCCTAGAGTTCCCAATACCAAAGAACATGATGCTTGTGGAGAGTGGATGGCCAACGAGTTGGTTCAATATGGTTTTGATACGTTAATTCAAAGAGGGCGAGTGTTGGCTTTTAATGGAACTGTTTTAAATATCCAGAATATTATTGGGCAATATAAAAAAGAAGCTAAGGAACGTATTATGCTTTGTGCACATTGGGATACAAGACCTTTTGCAGATAGAGATTCTGTCAATAAAAATAAACCGATTGATGGGGCTAATGATGGAGCGAGTGGAGTAGGAGTATTATTAGAAGTAGCTAGACAAATTAGTTTGCAAAACCCTAGACTTGGAGTTGATATTATTTTCTTTGATGCTGAAGACTATGGTGCTGTTCAAGTTTCAGAAACCTTACAAGATTTAAGCAGTATGAGTGATACTTGGTGCTTGGGCTCTCAATATTGGTGTAAAAATCCTCCGATCCCAAATTATAACCCTAAATACGGGATATTGTTGGATATGGTGGGGGCAACAGATGCCATTTTCCCTAAAGATGCCGTTTCTAGACATTACGCTGGAGGTTTGGTAAATAAAATATGGAAAGAAGCTCAGAATTTGGGATATGGTAAATATTTTGTGAATCAGTTGGCTGGCGCAATAACAGATGATCATACTTATATCAATGAAATGACATCAATACCAGTAGTAGATATTATCCATTATATTCCTAATGGAAATTATGGAGATTTTGGAAAGTTCCACCATACACATGCCGACAATATGGATGTTGTGGATAAAGAGACGTTAGGAGTGGTAGGGCAAATGATGCTACATATCATCTATCAAGAATTATAAATCGAAATATTTTGCAGTCTCATAAACCTGTAAAGATGCAACGTAATAAAAAATAAAAGATGAATTTTAAAACATTAGGCGAATTTATTATTGATCGCCAGAAAGACTTCCCTGGTTCAAGTGGTGATTTATCACGTATATTAAGTGCTATACGATTGGCTTCCAAAATTGTAAGTCAACAAGTTAATAAAGCTGGATTAGCAAGACATATTCTAGGAGGGGTAGGAAGAGAAAATGTACAAGGAGAAGCACAGCAAAAATTAGATGTTTATGCTGATGAACGTTTTATAGAAGCGTTAAACAATAGAGGGAATGTGTGTGGAATTGGTTCGGAAGAAAATGATGATTTTATTGAATTGAACAAAGATGGGAAATACATTATTTTAATGGATCCTTTGGATGGTTCTTCGAATATCGATGTGAATGTATCTATAGGGACAATATTTAGTGTATTTAAAAGAGTAACGAAAGTTGGGGACCCAGTGGCGTTAGAAGATTTTTTACAGCCTGGTGTAGAACAGGTCGCAGCAGGATATGTGCTGTATGGTTCTTCAACGATGATGGTGTATACTACAGGTAATGGAGTAAATGGGTTTACTTATGATCCAGGTATTGGAGTTTTCTTTTTATCTCATCCTGATATGAAATTTCCTGAGAAGAGTAAAATATATTCAATGAATGAGGGGAATTTAATGAGAAGTTCAAAAGGAGTTCAGAATTACGTAAAATATTGTCAAGAAATTGATACAGCAACCAACAGACCACATACAGGGCGTTATATAGGGTCTTTAGTGGCTGATTTTCACAGGAATTTAATTAAAGGTGGAATTTACATGTATCCATCAACAGATAGTGCGCCTGATGGAAAGTTAAGGTTGTTGTATGAATGTAACCCTTTAGCATTTTTAACGGAGCAAGCAGGTGGGAAAGCCTCTAATGGTACAGAAAGAATTATGGAAATACAGCCTACTAAATTACACCAAAGAGTACCTTATTTTGTTGGGAATACAACAATGGTTGAAAAGGTTGAAGAATTTATAGCTAACGAGTAATGGTATGAAAAAGTTTATTACGTTAACGACATTGTTGTATAGTTGTTATTTAATGGCGCAAAGCCCTAATATTCAATTTGAGGAATACGATTTGGATAACGGTTTACATGTTATTTTGCATGAAGATCATTCTACTCCAATTGTAGGGGTTTCTGTAATGTATCATGTAGGATCAAAAAATGAAGATCCTGAAAGAACTGGTTTTGCCCATTTCTTTGAACACCTATTATTTGAGGGGACTGCCAACATTAAACGAGGAGAATTTTTTAAGTATATAGAAAACGCAGGAGGCCAAAATAATGCCAACACCTCTAAAGATCGAACATTTTATTATGAGGTATTACCATCTAATCAATTAGAATTAGGGTTATGGTTAGAATCAGAGCGAATGTTACATGCCGTAATTAACCAAGAAGGGATCGATACTCAAAGAGAGGTTGTTAAAGAAGAGAAAAGGTTGAGAGTAGACAATAGACCTTATGGTTCTGTTTTTGAAGAACTATCCAAGCGAGCCTTTACTCAACATCCTTACCAATGGATGCCTATCGGTTCTATGGAGCATTTAAATGCGGCTAAAAAAGAGGAGTTTTTAGCTTTTTACAAAAAATATTATGTGCCTAATAATGCGGTTTTATCTATAGCGGGAGATTTTGAAATGGAAACATTAAAAAAAGATATTGAAGCCTACTTTGGAGCAATTCCTAAAGGAGTAAGTGAAGTTCCTAAGGTTACCATTGTAGAACCACCATTAGCCAAAGAAATTAGGGATACAATTTACGATAATATTCAATTGCCAGGTTTAATTCAAGGGTATAGAATGCCTGCTCAAGGTACTCCTGATTCTTATGCTTTAGAAATGTTGGGAAGTTTACTTTCAGATGGAGAAAGCTCTAGGTTAAATAAAAAATGTGTGCAAGAGTCTGAAAAAGCAATGTTTGTAGCGAATTTTCCTTATGCCACAGAAGATCCAGGGTTGAGTATTGTTTATGCGATTGTAAATGGAGAAACTAAACTAGAAGATTTAGAGTCAGAAATTGAAGCTGAAATTCAAAAAGTAAAGCAAGAGTTAATTTCTGATTATGAATATCAAAAGTTGAGAAATTCGATAGAGAGTGATTATGTCTATAATTTCAATTCGATGATTGGTATAGCAGAAAACTTGGCAAACTACCATATGTATTATGGAGATGCTAATTTAATTAATACAGAATTAGAACGTTATTTAAAAGTAACAAAAGAAGACATTCAAAGAGTGGCTCAAAAATATTTTGTTAAAGAAAATAGAGTTGTACTTTATTATTTACCTAAAGAGAAATAAAACATGAGTTATCAAGTATATATCATCCCAATTATTATTGCAGCAATTGTAGGATGTTCAAAAAAAGTAACGGTAGATAGAAGTCTTGCACCAGTGCCAAAGCCTGCGCCAGAAATTAATATCCCTACTCCTGCTTCATTTACATTAGAAAATGGATTAAAAGTTTTTGTTGTAGAAAACCATAAATTACCAAAAGTTAGTTTTCAATTGACTGTAGATACAGATCCTGTTTTCGAAAATGACAAGGTAGGGTTGAGTGATTTAACTGGAGAATTGATGGCAGAAGGAACAGCTTCTAAATCCAAAGACCAAATTGATCGTGAAATAGATTTTATAGGAGCTAGTTTATACACCTCTGCTAATGGTGTTTATTTGTCGTCGTTGAGAAAGCATACAGATAAAGCGCTAGAGATCGCGAGCGATATTATGATGAATCCATCTTTTCCATCTGAACAATTAGAGAAAAAGAAAAAACAAATGATATCAGGTTTAAAGACAATATCAACCAATGCTAACGCAATAGCTGATAGAGTAAGTCGTGTAGTTTGTTATGGAAAAAATCATCCGTATGGAGAAGTTCAATTAAAAGAACATGTTGAGCGTATAACTATTCAAGATTGTAAGGAGTATTATTCAACTTATTTTAGACCAAATGTATCTTATCTTGTCGTTGTTGGAGATATTACACTAGCAGAAGCAAAAGCGAAAGTTCAGAAATATTTTGGGAGTTGGAAGAGACAAGAAGTTCCAGAGCATTATTATGAATTTCCCAACAAGGTGGAAGAGAATAGAGTTGTGTTTGTTGAAAAACCTGGCGCTGTACAATCGTTAATTCAAGTGGTTTATCCTTTGAAGTATGAAATAGGAACTCCTGATGCTTCTGCTGTTAAATTAATGACAGGAATATTTGGAGGGGCATTTTCTAGTTATTTGAATGCCAATTTAAGAGAAGATAAAGCATATACTTATGGAGCAAGGGGAGGAATTAAGCCTGATGAATTGGTAGGGAAGTTTTCGGCTTCTGCAAGCGTAAGAAATGAAGTGACAGATAGTGCGATTGTAGAGTTTTTAGCAGAAATGAAACACATCAGAGATGAAAAAGTAGCTTTGGGTGATTTAAATAGAATTCGAAACAATACAAACGGTAGTTTTGCTCTTTCGTTGGAAAAACCTCAAACAGTAGCACGTTTTGCATTGAATACAGCTAGGTATGGTCTTCCTGAAGATTATTATCAAAATTATTTATCTCGTTTAGATCAAGTAACGATAGAGGATGTGCAAGCAGTAGCTAAAAAATATATTAAACCTGAAGCTAGTATCATTTTAGTAGTAGGAAACAAAGAGGTCTTAGAAAAGATTAAAAGGTTTGATGCTGATGGAATTGTTGAGGTTTTAGATATGAATGGAGATCCTAAAAAAGAGTTGAAGCCCATCACCAATGGAATGACAGCAGAAAAAGTCTTGGAACAATATTTCTTTGTTAGAACAGACTTAACAAATATGGAGGCTGTACATGCTCGCTTTAAGAACATAAAAGACATTACCAAAGAGATGGAAGCTACAATTCAAGGGATGAAAATTCAAATGATTTCGAAACAATTAGCTCCTAATGCGATGTCGATGGAGATGAAGATGAATAACATGTTAATGCAAAAACAGGTGTTTGATGGAGAA
Source organism: Flavobacteriales bacterium (assembly GCA_025210295.1). Taxonomy (NCBI): domain Bacteria; kingdom Pseudomonadati; phylum Bacteroidota; class Flavobacteriia; order Flavobacteriales; species Flavobacteriales bacterium. Next base: position 125,327 of record JAOASC010000044.1, read on the forward strand.
AAAGGCGTTTCAACTTCAATGCAAGGAGTCAAAGAGTTAGAGGGGGAAGAGTTGGCTAGTTTTGCAGAAGGCGCAGTATTACACAAGGAATTGAAGTATAAAGAGCTAGGTTATCAACTGAATTTGTTAGGTATAGAGCGCGTGTTAGGAAAAGATGCTTATAAACTAGAAATAACAAGTCCGAGTGGAGAAGTTAGCTATCAGTATTTTGATGAAACTACAGGTTTACTGATTTATAGCACTTCCACATCGGTTCAAGGAGGAAAGGCCGTTACTTCTACAACTGAGCATGGTGATTATAAAAAAGTAGACGGCATATTGTTTGCCCACAAAATAACAGAGCAAATAGGAGCGCAGTTAATTGATTTATCAATTACAAAAATCCAGTTGAATGCAGGACTTTCAATCGCTGACTTTAAATAAATCTAATGTTTTTAATAATGAACGTACATTATTAACTAGAAAATGATTAGATTTGTAGCCGATATAAACAAAGAAATAAAAATTGAATATGGATTGGTTAATTTTTCCTCTTAGAGATATTTTAGTATGGTCTTTTGAAAATTTATTAGAGCCAGTAGGAAATATATTAAATTATACTTGGGTGATATTAGGTTTTGTAGGTACTGCTATTTGGTTGAAGTATCAGGCTAAGTATAATGCTGAAGCAGCTTCAAATCCAGATCAAATTAAATAAGAGCAATACGGGCTTGATGGCCTGAAAAATAAAATTTAAAATCCCATTTTTTACAATTTTGTAGGAAATGGAATTTTTTTTGGAGGAATACTAAGGTCTTAATCACCTACAGAAGTGTTCGTTGATTATTATAAAACAAAAAGGCAACTCCATGGAGTTGCCTTTTTGTTTGGGATTAAGATCTTCTTCTTCTTCGTCTATCTCGGTCTCTTCCTCCTCCGCTATTTCTTTCTCTGGAGTCAGACCTTCTTCGTCCATTACCTCTAGATGAACGGCTTTTACCGCCTCCATTACTTTTGGCAAATTGAATTCTAAAAGGCTCATCATTAAATTCTGCATCTTTCATGCCGTCTAAAACTTGATCAGCATATTTTTTATCGACATCAAAAAATGAGAATTCTTTAAAGAGGTCAATTCTTCCAACTTCGTTAGAGCTAATTTTAGCAAATTGACAAACTATTCTCAATACAGCTCCTTTATTTAGTCCTGAGTTTGTTCCAACTGCAATGTGAAAACGTTGTTTAGTATCATCAGTTTTCTCTCTACGTTTTGCCTCTCTGTTCCCCCTTTCTTTCTCTCTGTCAGAAACCGAACTGTTTAAGTCTCTAGCTCCGTCATAATATTCTAGAAAGTGATTGAATTCAGCACTCACAAACTTCTTAATGACTTCCTCTTTGCTGAAGTCGGCTAATTGCTCAAATATTGACGGTAAAAAGTTTTCAATGTCTTCCTCTTTAACTTCAACGTTCTTAACATTGTTTATTAAAGCAAAAAGTTGTTTCTCACAAACTTCTTTACCACTAGGGATAGAAGCATGTTCTATTTGAAGTTTAGTAACACGTTCGATTGACTTTATACGGCCTAATTCTTTGCCTGTCGCAAAAGAAATAGATTGCCCCTTTCTACCTGCTCTTCCCGTTCTACCACTTCTATGGTTATAGTTCTCAACTTCTTCAGGTAAGTTGTAATGGATAACATGTGAAATTTCATTGACATCAATACCACGAGCAGCAACATCAGTAGCAACCAATATTTGGACTGTTTTATCACGGAACTTTCTCATAGCATGATCCCTTTGCGATTGAGATAAATCACCATGAAGAGGAGCTGCGCTATATCCATCTTTCATTAATTTGTCTGCAATTTCTTGGGTTAACCTTTTTGTTCTACAGAAAACCAACCCATATATTTCAGGATAATAATCCAGCATTCTTTTCAATGCAAAATATCGGTTGCGATCATTGATCGTGTAATAAACGTGATGTATATTCGTGTTTGCTGCGTTTTTAGTTCCAACAGTAACCTCAATAGGGTTATCCATGTAGGTAGAAGCTATTCTTGCAACTTCTTTAGGCATTGTTGCGGAGAACAACCAAACATTTTTATCTTCAGGAGTTTGATCCAATATGGTGTCAATATCCTCTTTGAATCCCATGTTTAGCATCTCATCAGCCTCATCTAATACGGCTACAGAAACTTGGTTTAATTTAACCATGTTTCTTCTAATCATATCATTCAGTCGACCTGGAGTTGCTACAACGATTTGAGCACCTCTCTTAATTTCACGTGCTTGAACATCGATACTAGCTCCACCATATATTGTAGCAATACTAGCTCCTTTGATGTATTTCGTGAAAATTTTGAAATCTTCTGCTATCTGTATACCTAACTCCCTTGTAGGAGCAATAACAACAGCTTGTACATATTTCTTATTAAAATCAACACTTTCGATTAAAGGTAATCCAAAAGCAGCTGTTTTTCCCGTTCCCGTCTGAGCTAATCCTACCAAATCTCTATCATCTGATAGAAGTTGAGGAATAGACTTCTCTTGTATAGGAGTTGGGGACTCGAACCCCAAGTCTTCAAGAGCCCTTAGTACTTCAGCCCTTAAACCTAATTCGTTAAATGTCATATTCTTTTATAAATCTAGCCTGCAAAAGTAGTGTTAATTCATAAGATACCCATTATGAATTGAGTTTTTATTTTTTTAGAGGTCTAAAATACTTATCATAAGCTGTTTTAATTTGATCAGAAAAACGCATGAATAATGGTTGTGCCTATTATCTATAGGTGCTTTGAACAAGTGATGAAAGGGGAGCTAGAAGTATAGATAATTAAGAATCCTCTGTTTATGTAAAATATAGGTTTCCTTCATTCAAGAATAGATGAATTATTTTTATCTTTGCAGCACTAAAACTACAGATACTGCAAATGGATAGAAAAGCACTAATAATTGGAGCTTCAGGGCAAATTGGTTCTGAATTGGTAAGCGTCTTAAGGAAGCGAATTGGAAATCAAAACGTTGTCGCCAGTGATATCAAACAGCCTAATGATGATTCTGATTTGTTAAATGGGCCTTTTGAAGTGTTAGATGTTATGAATGCTGAGCTGTTGAAAGAGGTTGTGGAAAAACACCATATAACAGAGGTATATTTATTGGCAGCTTTGTTATCAGCTACAGCAGAGAAAAAACCGATGTTTGCTTGGCAGTTAAATATGGATGGACTTTTTAATGTCCTCAATTTAGCAAAAGAAAAAATTATTCAAAAAGTTTTTTGGCCAAGTTCTATAGCTGTATTTGGACCCAGTTCACCAAAAAATCAAACACCTCAAGTTACTGTTATGGAGCCAACAACGGTATATGGAATTAGTAAGTTAGCAGGTGAGAGATGGTGTGAGTATTATCATAAACAATATGACGTTGATGTTAGAAGTATTCGTTACCCTGGTTTAATTAGTACAAAGTCTCTTCCAGGTGGTGGAACAACCGATTATGCAGTGGATATTTTTTATAAAGCAAAAAAAGGAGAAGCGTTTACTTGTTTTTTAAGTGAAGATACTGCTTTACCTATGATGTTTATGGATGATGCTATTAATGCAACATTAAATCTAATGGAAGCTGCTAAAGAAAAGTTGAGTGTGCATTCTAGTTATAATGTTTCATCGTTGTCGTTTTCTCCTCGTCAATTAACTGAAGCTATTCGTCATATAAAGCCAAATTTTGAAATAGTCTATCAACCTGATTTTAGACAGGCTATAGCCGATACTTGGCCAGCATCTATAGATGATGAAGTTGCTAGAAAAGACTGGGGTTGGGAAGCAAAATATGGGCTAGATAAAATGGTGAAAGAGATGTTAGAAAAAATCAAGGCGTAAAATATTCGTCATTGATTTTTTGCTGTTCGTCAAAAACTATATAAAAATATGGGTTGACTTTTGTATCTTAGCGAAGATTGCTCCGAGACTGTTATGATTTTAAAGTGGTGATTTGTAATAAATTGAAGATGGCAAATAAAATTTTTACAATATTAGTTTTGTTTTTCAGTGCTTATTCAGTAAGTGCTAATGGAGGCGAGACGGATTATGGGCAAGATAATGATACAATTAATCAAAAGATTGAAGGGAAAAAAGAGGGCTATTGGATTATATATGCTCACATGAGAGATTTTTCTGGATATAAACCCAATGATATTGTAGAAGAGGGGAAATACAAAACCAATAGAAAATATGGGTTATGGAAGAAATATTTCCCTAATGGAAACTTGATGAGCGAAATCTACTTTAAAAATGGTAGAGCTAATGGAGGTTTTAAAACTTATTACGAGAATGGTAATTTAGAGGAAGAAGGAATCTGGAAAGGGAGAGTGTATACTGGTAGTTTTAAAAGATACCATGAAAATGGAACATTAGCTCAGGAAAAAAGCTTTAATACTTCTGGTAAAACAGATGGGGAAGTAAAGTACTTCTATGAAAATGGTCAGCCAGAGTTGGTCTTTACTACAGTGAATGGAGTTGAAAATGGAAAAGCAACAAGGTATTATCCTAATGGAGATATCAAAGAGGTATTGATGTTCGATGAGTCAGGGAATATGACTAAGCGTGAAGAGAAAGCTCGTATTAATCCTCCTTTAAATGCTAAAAAAGAGGAACGTGGTGATGGAGTAAAAGTAGCTGGAAGTGAAAATATGGGCGGTACTAAAATTGTTGATGGTTACCATAAGACTTACAATGACGATAAAGATATTTTAATGGATGGTGAATTCAAAAATGGAAAGTTAATTGACGGGAAACATTACATCTACGATGAATACGGGTTATTAGAGCGAATAGAAGTCTATAAAAATGGCAAATACGTAGGAAACGGAGTATTATAAGGGCTGTATGTTTACTGATGAATATTTTATGAAGTTGGCCTTAGCAGAAGCTAAGGCCGCTTTTGTTTTAGATGAAGTGCCTGTTGGAGCTTTAATTGTCTATAAGAACAAAGTAATCGCTAAAGCGCATAATAGAACAGAGCAATTAACTGATTTTACAGCGCATGCTGAAATGCAAGCGTTTACCTCAGCAACTGAATACCTTTCTAATAAATATTTAAATAAATGTACCTTGTACGTTACGTTAGAGCCATGTGTAATGTGCGCAGGAGCAAGTTTTTGGACCAGGATAGGAAAGATAGTCTATGGAGCGTCTGATGAACGTAGAGGTTTTAAAAGGCTTTCTGAGAATGTTTTACATCCTTCTACAGAAGTCGTAGCAGGAGTTTTAGAGCAAGAGTGTTCAGATTTAATTAAGAACTTCTTTAAAGAAAAGAGAAATTAGTGAGGTTGTACTTACGGTATTAAAACAGCTATCAGAGGATCTTTATTGGGATAACAATACTTTTTTAGAAGCTTCTTGTTCCGCTTTTCTTTTCGATTTGGCAGTAGCCTGAGTAATGATTTCATTGTCGATAAATAACCCCATTGTAAAGTAAAACTCCCCTTCAATTTTGGCCTTATTTAATTCCTTATATGAAAGCTTTTTCTGTTGTTTCTGACATTGAATGAGTAGTTGACTCTTATAGTCTGTATTGGTTTGCTCAACAACGCTAAGGTCAATATGTTTACTAAAGATAAATTTGGAAACAATTTTTTTGGTAGCAATATAACCCTTGTCTAGGTATATGGCTCCGATTAATGCTTCAAAAACATTGCCCAGCAAAGAAGAATGATTACTATTTTTACTAGCTCTATATTGGATGTGAGTTTCGAGATTAACCTTTTTTCCTAGTCTATTTAAACTTTCTCTACTTACAATTCTAGAACGCATTTGTGTAAGAAAGCCTTCGTCTTTATCAGGGTAGGCGTTATATACAAATTCAGCAACAATTGAACTAATGATAGCGTCGCCTAAAAATTCAAGACGCTCATTACTAAGCTTTACCCCTTTTTTATTGGTCTTTGCTACTGATTTATGTTGAAATGCTTGAATATAAAGAGTTATATTCTTGGTTTTAATTTCAAACTCAGAAGCTAAGTAATCAATTAATTCTTGATGTTCCGAATTAACCTTTCTATGGAAAAAAGGAAATTTAATCGTTATATTTTTTTATGATCACAGAAGTGTTGTGCCCTCCAAACCCAAAGGTGTTACTTACAGCAGCGTTAACAGTACGTTTTTCAGCTTTATTTAATGTCAAATTAAGCTTATAGTCAATGTTCTCGTCTTCTGTTTCAAAGTTGATCGTAGGAGGAACAATATCATTAACAACTGCCATTGTCGTTGCAATAGCTTCTATAGCTCCAGCAGCACCTAATAAATGGCCTGTCATAGACTTTGTAGAACTAATATTTAAGTTGTAAGCCTGTTCTCCAAAAACAGATTTAATAGCTTTTAGTTCTGCTACATCTCCAAGAGGAGTAGAAGTTCCATGAACATTTATGTAGTCAATGTCTTCAATGCTTAACTCTGCATCATCTAAAGCAAATTCCATTGCTTTTTTAGCACCTGTACCTTCAGGGTGTGGCGCAGTAATATGATGAGCATCAGCAGATAGACCTCCACCAGCAACTTCAGCATATATTTTCGCTCCTCTAGCTTTAGCGTGTTCTAATTCTTCAAGAATAATACATCCTGCACCTTCTCCTAAAACAAACCCATCTCTATTAGCATCAAATGGTCTTGAAGCAGTTTGAGGAGCATCATTTCTTGTAGATAAAGCTTTTAAGGCATTAAAACCTCCCATCCCAGCAATGTTAACAGAAGCTTCAGAACCTCCTGTAATCATAACGTCAGCTTTGCCCAATTGAATGTGCATAGCAGCATCAATAATCGCATTGTTTGATGAAGCACATGCCGAAACAGTAACGTAATTAGGACCTCTAAAACCATATTTAATTGATAAGTGCCCTGAAGCAATATCAACAATCATTTTAGGAATAAAGAAAGGGTTAAAACGTGGAGTACCATCACCATCTTTAAAATTAAAACATTCTTCTTGGAATGTTGTAATTCCTCCAATACCTGATCCCCAAACGACACCAGCTCTGTCTAAGTCTATTTTTTCTGTGTCTATGCCAGAGTCTTTCATTGCTTCAGCAGCTGAGACCATAGCATATTGAGAAAAGAGGTCGAGTTTACGAGCCTCTTTTCTATCTAAATGTTCTTTTACATCGAAGTTTTTAACCTCACATGCAAACTGAGTTTTAAATTTTTCAGCATCAAAATGTGTAATAGGTGCTGCACCACTTACCCCTTCAATTAAGTTGTTCCAATATTCTTCTAAAGAATTACCAATTGGGGTTAATGCGCCCATTCCCGTTATTACTACACGTTTTTTAGATGCCATACTTAAAATTTAAATAATTTAATAATCTGTTATGTTTAGCGATTATCGCTTATGAGTTGCTTTCAATATATTTAACAGCATCTCCTACAGTTTGAATTTTCTCAGCTTCCTCATCTGGAATAGCGATGTTAAATTCTTTCTCAAATTCCATGATTAACTCAACAGTATCTAATGAATCTGCTCCTAAATCGTTTGTAAAGTTAGCCTCAAGAGTTACTTCACCTTCGTCAACACCTAATTTGTCAACAATAATTGATACTACTTTTCCTTTAATATCTGCCATTTTATTTAGTTTTAATGATTAATACAGGGTGCAAATAAAACATTTTTCAATCATTCGACAAAATACTTTTTACTAAAGTTACTGTTAAATAGATTAAAAAAAGTTAGATCAGCATTTTTATTGCTCTTTTTAACGCTTGTATAAAGATATCTATTTCTTCTTTAGTATTGTAGAAAGAAAAAGAAGCCCTTATCGTTCCAGGTATTTTAAAGAAAGCCATCAAAGGTTGTGTACAGTGATGTCCAGTTCTTACCGCGACTCCTAATTGGTCAATTAAGGTTCCTACATCAAATGGGTGTATCCCGTCAATCACAAAGGAAATGACACTGGTTTTCTCAGCTGCTGTTCCAATAATTCTTACACCATCAATCGCTAAGAGTTGCTCAGTACCATAGTTTAGTAAGGCTGTTTCTTGTTGTTGAATATAATCAAACCCTATTTTCTCAATATATTTTACAGCTTCTCCTAATCCAATTCCTCCAACAATATTTGGTGTTCCTGCTTCTAGTTTGTGAGGTAAACAGTTGTAGGTTGTTTTTTCAAAAGTAACTTCTTTAATCATGTCTCCTCCTCCTTGATAGGGCGGAAGATCATTTAAGAGCGCTTCCTTTCCATATAAAACTCCTATTCCCGTTGGAGCAAACATCTTATGTCCAGAAAAAACTAAGAAGTCTACATCTAATTGTAGAACATTAATCGGCGTATGTGCAATAGATTGCGCAGCATCAATAAGAATTAAAGAACCGTTTTGATGAACCTTTTCGATGATTTTTTCGATAGGATTAATGGTCCCCAGGGTGTTCGAAATATGATTAATCGCAACTAGTTTAGTTTTGGGGGTTAAAAGCTGATCAAGCTCCTCAAGAATTAATTCTCCATTTTGATTGATGGGAATTACTTTTAGTAGCGCTCCTTTTTCTTCACATATCATTTGCCAAGGAACAATATTACTGTGATGCTCCATTGCTGAAATGATTATCTCATCTCCTTTTTTTAGGTGCTTTTTACCAAAGCTACTTGCAATTAAATTAATACTACCTGTAGTTCCACTGGTAAAAATAATTTCATGACTATGACGAGCTCCAATAAAATTCTGAAGAACTTGTCTTGCGTCTTCATATTTTGTTGTAGCTTCTTGACTTAGAGTGTGTACACCACGATGAATATTGCTATTCTCGTTAGCATAATATGTTGATATAGCATCAATAACTTGTTGCGGTTTCTGGGTAGTTGCCCCATTGTCAAAGTAGACTAAATCTTTGCCTTTGATTTTTCTATTTAAGATAGGGAAGTCCTTACGAATGTCATTTATGTTAACCATTTGATTCATGTTTTGAAGCACAAAGGTACGACCAAAAATGAATGAGGCGCTATTGTATTGTTAAAATTTAGAAAGAGGATTAAAATAATGATGCGCTAGATCAGTTTAGTTGATGTAGTATACTTTAATCGTTTCACTGTTGGTTATCGTTACGATATCTTGTTTCCCATCTGAATTAATATCATCAATGGCTATTTGAAGAGAGCCTTTAATAGGAGTGCTTAGAACTTGATTTAAATACTTATCGAGAATAATGATTTCATCAGTATTTTCTTTTTGTATAACGATAAACTTCTGTCCGCTCATATTGTTTACAACAGTATGCCCTTGCTCTACGTTTTCAAGAAATTCATTTTTCTGAATTAAAGTTTGGTCTAAACCGTAGAGCTCAACTTTATTTTGGTTAAAAGAGAGATAATCAATAAACTTATTATTGTCGATATCAATAATTTCAAAATTAGAAGAACTGTTGTTGGTATCGATGATAATATCTTGAGTAATATTATCCATGCTGTATGCTTGAATTTTTCCAGTAGAGTCATTCTGATAAATAAAAGCACTAGAACCAAGTGTTGCTCTTTTTTGTAAGGTTATTTTTCCTTTTCTAGCATTTAGTTTGTTGGGTAAACTAAAGATGGATTCTCCACGACGATTGATAAAGTAAAGTTCTCCAGCTTCATCTAAGGTGTAGATGTAGTCTTTTTGATTAAATACGGTTCTCTTGTATTGTTGGCGGATTGGAGCAGAACTTTTAGGTAATGACCAGCCGACTACTTTTTTCCCTTCTTTATCATAGTTATAGGTAATTAAGTTTTCGCAACTTATCCAGAAACGATAATTAAAATTGCGCTCATAATCAAAAATGGTTAATGGACTGCTTGCTTTACTTTCTAGTTGGATAGGGAAGCCTTTAACAAAATTTCCATTAATGTCTATGACATAAATATGAGAAGAAGTATTAAATGCCATTTGGTATTTATTATTGCCATAAATGTCTATTTGTTGTACAGTTCCTAGAATTGGCTCCTGGAGTTGCTTAGACCATTTGATATTTCCAGCTGCATTAATTAAGTGGATATTGTTTTTATTGTCTTGAATAAGGATGTCTAAGCTCTTGCTACGGTGGTTCTTTAGAAGTTGAGGAGTAAAAGAACTAGAAGTTCCAAGTGTTAGGTTCCACAGTTCATTGTTTTTGGAGTTTTGATGAAATTTTGTCTTAACGATTGTTGCTTCATGGTAGAGGTTTTGTTGCAGGTAGTTGCTTTGATAGGCCAAATAAAATCCTTGTTGGAGTTTGTTCGTTAGGTCAAGAATCGAATTTTGGAATTGTGGTTTAACCCATTCACTAATTTGATGCTGTAAGGTGTTAGATTGAGAGAAAAAACTGTAATTAGATTGTTGAGCTAAGTATTCTTTTGCGAACTGATGATAAGCATACTGAGGCTTCGTGTGTTTATTTTTCTTCCATTCAAAAGCCAATTGCTTAATTCCCTCTAGATCGGAGATGACAAGATAGTTTTCATAAAAGGTAAAGTGTAATGGTGAAGAAATAGCTAATAAGGGCTGGATACTTGAGCTTTTTAACTGGTATATGCGTTGGTCATGAAAGGTCTGGACGGTGGAATCAATATCAAATAAATGGTTGATTTCGGTAGTAAGAGAACGATCATTTTTAAGTTGAATATAATAAGCTTTTGAGTTTTGTTGTCCAAATGTTACAACTCCAATACGTTGGCCTAAGTACTCTTCAATCATTTGTTGAAAAGCACAGTTGCATACAGCTGTAATAGTGCTTTCAATTTTGTTGGGGATTTTAGTTGGCTCAATAGCATATTCTGTTTTTTCTCGAATATTTTTAGGAAGTAAATTTTCTTTAATATTATTGGTGTTTTTGAAGATTTCATTCCCAGATAAGTTGAAATTAGCAAGTCCATTTAAGAGTAGTTTGTCATTGTTGAGAATACAATCTAAACTTGCCCATTGTTTGTTGTTGTTCCAAGATTCGATATGCTCCTTTTTTAGATAAGGAATAGCAATGCTTTTTAGTTTTTGTGTGTTATAATAGAGTTGTAAATCGCTTTTTCCCTTGTGGTATAATGAAGCAAACAAACTATCGTTTAGTAAGTGCTCTTTTTGATTGATTTGCTGAATACTGGTTTGTAATAAACTCTCGTTGGATGAAAGTAAAACAAAAGGAGTGGAATAAGTGATTAAGAATTGAGGTAGAGTTGAAGAGGAGTATATGAAGTGTTTTTGATTGTTGGGTTGGTCTGCTCCAAGCTTCTTTAGAAAGGTTTTGAATTCTTCTTCATCAGCCGTAAATGCTACAGATATTTCTGGTGTTTTGCTCCCTTGGTGTAAAGAGATAATCGTATTGCGATCACGAATAACAGGAGGAGCTTGGAAAATAGAATCCAGTCGATTAAGAGTAGAGTCTAAATGAGCCAAGTAATCAGTGTTTTTAAGGTTGCTCCAAAGGAGGTTCGTCTCCGATAGGTTTCTCCAAAAAGTGATCGGTTTTTCTAATTCAAATATTATTGCAGCACTTTCGGGTACACTGGTGATGATTGGTGTGTTTTGGTGTACTCTTTTTTCAAGTGTTTGAAAAATAAAATAAACACTTCCTAAACAAGTAAGGATTAAAATAATAATGGCTACTTTTCTTAGCATATACTCAAAATCCAAAAGTAGACCTATTTCAGTGAAAGTTTTAGGAGACCATTAAAAACTGTTCACAATAAAATGTGAAATGAAAGTTAATTTCCCATCGTAATGATTATTCAAAGTCGTTTAAAATTTTGACACAAAAATAAACTGGGGGAGGAATAAAGCTAGAACTCTAGTTATTTATTATTTTTGATTCGAATATAGAAAGAATTATGGCATTTAAAAAAATAATTCCAGCGCTTAAAGAGGTTATGGAAGCTCATAGTATTATTGAGGCTAACGAATTTCAAAAAAAAATTATTCCTAAAATTAAAAGTGGTGCAGATGTCTTTGGTATAGGGGCTGAGGGAACTGGAAAAACAACAGCTCTATTGATAGCTATTTTACAAAAACTAAAGTTTAAAGCACAAGGAGATAATCCGAGAGTGCTAATTTTTGTAAAGGATAAAGAGGCCGCTTTAGCCTTAGAAGAGCATTTTAAAAAGTGGATGAATCAAACAGACTTAAGAGTTTATTCAGTAGTTGAAGAACATCATATCTATAATCAAAAGGATTTGATTTATGCTGGGATGGATGTCGTTATTGCAACTCCCAATAGACTAAGTAAGCTTTACTTTCAGAACGGAATAAATTTGAATGAATTACAAATGATTGTCGTTGAAGATGCTAATTTTTTAAATAATACCAGTTTTTTAACAGATATCAATAGAATTTCTGAAAGTTTTAAAAGGATGCAACATGTGGTTTTTGCAACTCATTTTGATCCTAAGTTAGAGAAGATGAAAGCGCTTTTTATGGAAAGGGCTTATACAATTAACATTTAAAACTTGAATAGAATTAGTATATTGTATGATAAAAGTCATTCTGGGAAATTGGTTCGTCGATTATATTTATGTATAGAAATAAAAAATACATAAATTATGAAAATACATATAGAAGATAGTAGTTCAACAAAAGATATCAAAACAAAATTTTCTCAATATTATCCTTATTTGAAGTTGGAGTTTTTTACTCAACCACATAAGGAAAAAGAAGCTTCAAGAAAAGAAGATTTAATTGTAGGTGAAAAACAAATTGCTGAGATTAGAACTGTTCACAATGAAGGAGATTTAATTCTTACACCTCAATCTAAAGTTAGTGAAGTAGAGCAAGGGTTTGAGGAAAATTTTGGAATACATGTTCAAGTATTCAGAAAAAGTGGAAGACTTTGGTTAGAAACGACATCTACTGACGGATGGACATTGAAAGAGCAAAATGAAGTTGGTAAAGATATGGATGCTTAGTCTAGTGGATACTCCTTTTCAAAAATTGTAATTGCTATAGGGTATTCTTCAGGAAGTTTGTTATAGGCTTTGTTTTTTGGAGTAGATCGATGCTTAGAAACCTTTAATTGATAGAAAAGGTCTTTTTTATTTGGTTTTACAAAGTCAAATGAGAAAGCTCTTTTTTCATTAGGTAATAAGTTATTGTCGCTAATTTTCTTTGCTTCCGGATACCATTCCCACTCTTCTCCAATTCTATGTCTTTTTTGACTAATTAATGTAGAATCTTTGTCGTAAACAGTTTGTTCAATAATGATAAAGCGCTCAGGATCTCCAGTTGGAACTTTATGGCCGGCAAATTTGTTGGTGATATCAACATTAAAGCGCATGGTGTCTCCTGTTTTGCTATTGGGCTTAAAGGCTATAGGTTCTATTAATAGACCGTTAAGCATTTTAGTCGGTTGATCTATAAATTTTGGAATTCCAGATCCCATAAAATAATGTTGTCTGCTGTTGCGTGGTTCATAGCCAGGTACAATGCTCCTAGTAGTGTCAGGCATGTGACAAGATTTACAATTTTGTTCGCCAAAATATGGCCCCGCTTTCCATTCATCACCAGTTTCAAATGTACAAGCAAGTTGAGGAGTGACAACAGCAACGGCGTTATGGCATGAAATACAAAGGTTTTCTGAAAGGTGCAATGTGTCTTTAACAGTTTTATGTGGTGCTTTATTCGTTCCTGTAGGTCCTAATACAGCCCCGTCTCTAACATGGCAACTAGCACAATTTATTCCTTCTTGTTGGAGAGCTTCATCAAAATGAGGGTTGGGTTGAGTAACTGGTTGATAGATATCTCCGTTAATAAGCCCTGTTACAATATCTTTTTGTTGGTTTTGGAGAGGGATGTGACAATTAATACACATAAAGGGGCTACTTTCTTTGGCTATTTCAGCTTGAAATTGCGGGTCAGTCCATGCATGAGAATGAGTAGAATGCTGCCATTCTTGATAATGTTCTTGATGACAAGCTCCACAAGATTTTGCCGAAAGAGAGACTAATCCCTCAGGTATAGTTTGGTTGGGGATAGCAATGTCCCAACTGTTTGTTAATGGGGTTATTGTTTTTAGCTGTTTCTTTTCAAAGTTTTGAATTTGTTCTTGATTATTCTCACAACTCAATAAAAAAGCAACCATACTAAAAAGTACAGTTGCAATTAAAAGGTATGTTTGTTTGTGCTTCATTACTGTCTTGACCAAGCCATGTATCCGCCCATTAAATTGTAAACTTCTTTAAACCCCATCTGAGTCATTGTTTGCATTGCTCTAGAGCTTCTTCCTCCACTTCTGCAATAGAGGTAAACAGGTTTGTTTTTATCTAGTTTTTGGATCTCTTCAGAAAAGTTGCCAGAAATATTGATGTTTAAAGCGTTTTTAATATTTCCTTGGCTAAATTCACCAGGAGTTCTAACGTCTACAATTGTTCCGGCTTCATTTTCAATCAACTTTTTAAATTCTTGAACATTTACATTTTTAGCAATTGTAGTGTTTTGCTGAGCTGGACTAGCATGTTGTTCAGTGGTGTTGTGGTTATGGTTTTGTTCTTGAGCTTGTTCTTCACTACAAGAAAAAAACAATAAGGTTGACACTGCAAAAATTGGTTTTAATAATTGTTTCATCTTTATAATTATGTTTTTGATCTCACAAAGAAATGAAAAGTTATAAAAAGTTACGGTTACACATGTTACATTTCTAGTTTTAGCACCCAATGACGTGAGGGAATTTGTATTTGTAATTTATAATTGTAAATTTATATCAATGAATAAAGTGTTAGTGGTTTCGTTTTTGGTAGTAATCTTTTTAGGATGTAAAAAAGATAAAGCAATAGAGTTGGTTCAAGTTGACGATGATAATGGAGCGATAAGTTTGTCGTATTGTGATACCGTTACAGTCTCTTTTGTGAATACCGTTAAACCTATTTTTATTCAAAACTGCGCAACATCAGGCTGTCATAATGCAGCATCTTCAGCAAGCGGCTATGTTTTCGAAGATTATGCTCAAATTTCAGACTCTTTGACATTTAATCGTGTCCTTAAAGCTGTGAAACATGAACCTGGAGTCTCGTCAATGCCTAAGTTTCAAGCAAAATTAAATGACTCCTTAATTCAGCAGTTAGAGTGTTGGTTAGCCCAAGGAAAACAAAATAATTAAGTTTTTTGTTTTTTCTTTTTAGCAGCAGGAAATAAAATGTTGTTTAAAATTAAACGGTAGCCAGGAGAATTTGGGTGTAAGTTTAAATCTGTAGGAGGGTCGTTTACAAAATGCCTGTAATCTTCAGGGTCATGACCACCATAGAATGTCCATTGGCCTTTGCCAAGTTCTCCATGGATATATCGAGCTGTTCCTAATGCTTTGTTTTCTCCCATAATCAAAACATTAGACTTAATGGTGTGTTTTCTAAAGTCGGTTGTTTGCCCCATGAAACCATCTATTACGTTGGTGTGGTTTTGACACAAAATAGTTGGGACTACATCCCATTTTGCAGAAAATTCAAACAGCGTAAATTTATCCTGTTGCTCAGGAACTCTATGATCTTTAGTTGCATCAATGTCCGAAAATTCGTATTCTAATGGATTGGTAACTAACTTAAAGTCTTTAAAAGCAAGTGTTTGACTGTAATCTAGTTTCTTTTGAGCCGTAGGGTCTTGTGGGTCGCCATCATACATGTGATCACAAATATCGGTTCCTTGAGCGGCCAGAGCAATATCATAAGAGTCGGTTCCTGAGCACATCGTAAATAAAAAGCCTCCTCCAATTGTGAATTCTTGTATCTTTTTAGCTACCCCTAATTTCAATTGACTAACTTTTTCAAACCCTAAAGCTTTAGCTCTTGCTTCGGTTTCTCTTTGTCGTTTTTGGTACCAAGCAGCATTTTTATAACTTCGGTAAAACTTACCATATTGGCCAGTAAAATCTTCATGATGCAAATGTAACCAGTCGTATTCAGGAAGTTTTCCTTGTATCACTTCAGTATCGTATAGCTCGTCATAAGGAATCTCAGCATAGGTTAAAACCATCGTAACAGCATCATCCCAAGGTTGTTTTCCTTTAGGAGTGTAGACAGCAATTTTAGGAACCTTTTGTAGCTTTACAATCTCTTGGTTGACTTCAGGATCTGCGATTTTTTGTTTTATTTGGTTGGCTTGAACATCTGCAATGAGTTCATAAGAAACGCCTCTGATAACACATTCTTCCTCTATTTCTTGGTGCTGAGGAATCAAAAAGCTGCCGCCTCGATAATTTAAAAGCCATTCGATTTCGATATCATTTTGTAATACCCAGTAGGCAATACCATAGGCTTTAAGGTGGTTTTTTTGTTTCGATTCATCCATAGGGATAAGGATGTAGCTAGCGTGTATTAAAATACTACATGAAACAAAAAGTATAAAGAGAAAGCCTTTTTTCATAGTTGTTGAGTTGTCAAAAATAATGCCGTTAATTCAAGCTAAAAAGGGGCATCTTCATTGGAGAAATCTTCAAAATCATCGTCATTCATTTTGGAAGACATGATAAAAGTTCCTGTTTCTTCATCAAAATTTTCATTAGGCAAAAGTGGCATTCCTCCACCTTCAGGTCCGCCAAAATCGTTATCAAAAGCATCCAGGTTATCAAATTTAGCAAATTTACCAACGAATTTTAATCGTACATCTTCAAGGGAACCGTTTCGGTGTTTAGCAATAATAATTTCACCTTGTCCAGCACATGGTGTTTCATCTGGCCAAGTTTCCATTTGGTAATATTCAGGTCTGTATATAAAGGTAACAATATCTGCATCCTGCTCAATAGCTCCAGATTCCCTTAAATCTGAAAGCATAGGTCGTTTATCTCCTCCTCTTGTTTCAACAGAACGACTCAATTGTGATAGTGCAATAATTGGAACGTCTAATTCTTTTGCAATTTCTTTTATCGAACGAGAAATGGTACTAATTTCTTGCTCCCTGTTTCCGCCACTTCCTCCAGCAGACATCAATTGTAAATAATCAATAATTACAATGTTAATATCATGTTGCTGTTTCAGTCTTCGACATTTTGCTCTTAATTCGAAAACAGAAAGTCCAGGTGTATCATCAATAAAAATAGGAGCTTCTGCCAATCGTTTAGTTTTTTCAAATAAGTGATTAAACTTTTCTTGGGTAAAGTTCCCCTTTCTAATATCCTCCGCTGGAATTTCAGCTTCACCAGAAATCAAACGATTTACAATTTGTAGGGAACTCATCTCTAATGAGAAAATAGCAACACCATGATTGAATTCAACAGCAATATTTCGTGCCATAGAGATTACAAATGCCGTTTTCCCCATACCAGGACGGGCTGCTAAAACAATCATGTCAGAACGTTGCCACCCTGATGTTACTCTGTCAAGTGCCGTAAATCCTGTAGCAATACCACTAACACCATCATCCCTGTTCATTGCAACTTCAATCTCTTCAGCAGCTTGTTTAATTAAGGTTGACATTTTATCGTAATTTTTACGAATATTACCTTCTGCTACAGAGAATAACCCACTTTCCGCTTCGTCTAATAATTCAAATACATCAGTAGTTTCATCATAGGCTTTTTGAATGACTTTGCTAGATATACCAATTAACTCTCTTAAAATATATTTCTGAGCAATAATACGCGCATGAGATTCCGCATGAGCTGCAGATGCTACCCTATTGGTTAACTGACTAATATAATAAGGGCCACCAGCAATTTCAAGCTCACCCTTTGAACGAAGTTTCTGGGTTACAGTTAAAATGTCAATAGCCTCAGAGTCTCCAAATAACTCATAGATAGCCTCGTAAATACGTTGGTGAGCTTCTTTATAAAAACTCTCTGGTTTTAAAACATCAATAACATCATTTACTGGAGATTTTTCCAGCATCAACGCTCCTAATACAGCTTCTTCAAGATCTACTGCTTGAGGAGGGAGTTTCCCGCCAAAGGCATTCGGATCTTTCTTCTTTATTGGTCGATTATTAGAGTTCTGAATTATATCTCCTACAGATTGAGTCATAACTACAAAGTTAATTGATAAAAACTGAATTTCATAACAACATTGAGTTGAAATTTTAAGGAATCGATACTTAGTTAAGTTTGGTTAGAGTGTGGATACAAAAAAAGGAAAATCCAAAAAGAATAAGTTGTTGGTCTCTGTTTGTACTTAAGCGGTTTTAAACAGATAGAAACGTTTATTTAGCTAATATACAGATTGCTGTTTACTATTTTTACAAGGACTAGAAAAGATAGGGGTAAATCGAAAGTGTTCAAGTGTTTTGGGGCTTGTGGGGTGACGTAAGAAGAATTTAAAAAGTAAGTTAAAGACTATAAAAGTAGGTCTGTTAAAATTAAATAAAATGAATAAATTAATTTTTGTATTGTCGTTGTTATTGTTGGGAAATGCTTCGGCTCAAATAGTAACACCTTTTACTAAGCGCTTTGATGCAACTCAAAAAGGGAATATAGATTTTGTTTCTAATACGATTGTTCAGTGTGACGGAGGAGGAGGTGGAGGTGCGAACTGTGCGAATTTAATAACGGATGTAGCACCTACAGTGTACCCCTATAGTCAGAACAATGACCATACTCCTATGTATGTAGATGTAGATGGAGACCCCACAACTTTTAGTTCCAGTTCTGATAGTATAGACTTGCCTCAGTGTAGTGAAGTGCTGTGGGCAGGTCTTTATTGGGGGGCTCAACGACTTTCTTCTGATCCAGGGTATGATGATAGAGATAAACTGAAGCTAAAAGTCGATGGAGGTAATTATATTGATCTTACAGCTGATTGGTTTATTGATAATACAGCGGGGTATGCCTCATATCACTGTTTTAAGGATGTTACTCATATCGTGAAAAATAATCCTCACAATGCTGTATATACAGTGGCAAATATGTATGCAATGGTAGGTCCCAATAATCAATGGGGAGCATGGAATATTGTGGTAGTCTATAGGAATGAATTACTTACAATGAGGAATCTGACCGTCTATGATGGTGTAGCAAATGTTTCTGGTTCAACAAATGTTGATATTCCGATTTCAGGTTTTTTGGCGCCTATCTCAGGGCCTGTGACTTTTGATATAGGTGTTTTTGCTTATGATGGAGATCGAGGGTTTGATGGAGATCAGTTGTTGTTTGATGGAGGAAGTGGATTTCAGAATGTTTCGAATACAACCAATCCCGTGAATGATGTTTTTAATTCTACGAATACAATAAGAGGTGTAGAAAGCACCTCTCAAAATCCATTGTTTTTTAATAATATATCTTATGATGCAGATGTCTTTTCGCCTGATAATTCAACTAAAAATTGGATCGGAAATTCAGCAACGTCTTGTGTTATTAGAGAAACAACAGGTGGTGAGGCTATCTTGAGTCAAGTTATTACAATGGCAATAGATGTCTATGAGCCAGATGTAAGAGCATCTGTTTCTGTTACTGATTTAAATGGAGGAGTTGTTAATCCAGGGGATGTTTTAGAGTACAGAGTAAAGGGGGTAAATTTAGGTTCTGATTCATCGATTAATACATTTATTACAGATACGCTAGAATATAATGCAATATATATACCTGGTTCTATCAATATTGTGCATGGAGCGATTACTGGAGTACAAACAGATGCGGCAGGTGATGATGTCGGAGAGTATGATGCGCTCAATAGAACAGTAAAAGTTAGGATTGGGACAGGAGCTAACGCTACAATGGGAGGCCTTGTGAATAATGATCTTCTGGGAACTGATAGTACAGTATTTACTTTTAGAGTACGTGCTACAACAGATTGTATTGCATTGGCTTGCGATAACGTCTTGAATAATCAAGCAAATATTTTTGGGACAGGAAATGTGTCAGGACATGCTTTTAGTAATAAGAGTAACCCTGATATTTTCGATGGTTTGGGTTGTCCGATTTTAGGAGAAACAGCTACTCCGATTAATGCAGCCTTGTGTATGTTGCCAAAAGATACTACAGTGACCCCTTACTTTTGCTTAGGTACCCCTTTTGTAGACTTGCCTTATTCAGGCTATACATTTTATGATAGCCTTGGTAATGCTGTCACTTCTGCAGGGTCAAATGGCGTTTACTATGCTATCAATGAAGCTTATGTTGGTTGTGTCGATACAGTAGTGGTAACAGTAGATAGTGTGGTCAATTGTGATGTGGATAATGATGGCGTTAGCAATGCTGTTGATATAGATGATGATAATGACGGAATACCAGATGTTCAAGAAGATTTAAATCTTGATGGAGATAATGATCCAATGACCAACCCAACAGATACGGATGGCGATGGAATTCCTGATGTTTATGATTTAGATTCCGATAACGATGGAATACCAGATCTTGTTGAAGCTGGAGGAGTAGATGTTAATGGTGATGGGCAAGTTGATACTTACCAAGATGAAGATAATGATGGAATACCAGATGTCGTTGATACTTCTACTCAAGGGTGTGCTGATACTACTCCAATGGATGATATCTGTGATGCTAACCAAGGAGGTGTAGATACAGATGGTGATGGAGTTCAAGATACAGATGATAACGATGCAGATGGAAATGGGATGGATGATTTAATGGAGACTAATCCATTAACTAATCCAGATACAGATGGAGATGGTGTAAATGATGTCGTCGATTTAGATTCCGATAACGATGGGATTACTGATCTTGTAGAGGTTGGTGGAGTAGATGCTAATGGCGATGGGCAAGTTGATTATGGAACACCAGGTGATGCCTCTACAATGGCAGATGTTGATGGGGATGGGTTTGCTGATATCGTTGATGAAGATGATAATACATCGGTAGGAATTAACGATGGAGGAACAAACCATAATATAGCCGATACTGATGGTGATGGAATTGATAATTACTTAGATTTAGATTCCGATAATGACGGTATTGCTGATCTTGTTGAAGCTGGAGGTGTAGATCCAGATGGAGATGGTAGAGTACCTACTAATGGAAATGGAACTTTAGTTGCTGATGCAGATAATGATGGGTTAACAGATGATCCAGTTGTGGATACCGATAATGATGGAATAGCTGATCAACCTGTAGATACTGATGTTGTTGGTGGAGTTTCGATAACGAATCCTGACTCAGATTTAGATGGGGTTAATGATTACTTAGATCTCGACTCTGATAACGATGGAATTGCGGATCTTGTTGAAGCCGGAGGTGTAGATGGTGATGGTGACGGACATGTCGATTACCCTACTCCAGGTGATGCTTCGACTATGGTAGATGCTGATAATGATGGATTAACAGATGGGCTAGTTAAGGATACTAATAATGATGGTAGTGCCGATCAACCAATCGATGTCGATGTTACTGGAGGTGTCGCAATTGCTAACCCAGATACAGATAATGATGGTTTAGCTGATGTACTTGATATTGATGCTGATAATGATGGTATTGTTGATAATATAGAAGGACAATCAACAGTAGGGTATGTTGCTCCAAATGGAACAGACTCAGATGGTGATGGTTTAGATGATGCTTACGATGGTGATGATGAAAATACTGTGGGGATTTCAGGAGGATTAGGGACGCCAATTATACCTAATGATAATGATGGTGATTTAAGTCCGGATTATGTGGATACTGATGCTGATAATGATGGAGAAAGTGATGTTATAGAAGGTTGGGATGCCAACAATGATGGAGTAACTGATGTTGTATTGTCTGGTTTAGATAGTGATAATGATGGGTTAGATGATGCTTTTGAAACTATCGTTTTAGATGCTGTAACTGGTTCAGATGGTTCTAACGTAACGAATGGAGGTACAGTTCCAGCTGATTTTCCTGATCATGATACGCCCGGAACGCTTGAGTTAGATTGGAGAGATGGGGACACAGATGGAGATGGAGTTGCTGATATTGCAGATTTAGACAATGATAATGATGGTATCCCTGATGTCGAAGAGGATTTCAATCTAGATGGGGATAATGACCCCACAACCAATCCAACAGATACAGATGGAGACGGTATTCCAGATTATTTAGATTTGGATTCCGATAATGATGGAATTGCTGATTTAACTGAAGCAGGAGGTACTGATCTAGATAAAGATGGCCGAATCGACACGATGGAAGATGATGACCTAGATGGTATTCCAAATATTATGGATGTTGATTATACTTTGGGGGCAGATGCTAATAACGATGGAATTGATGATAGTGTTCAAGGTGGTACTGATAGTGATGGAGATGGGATACAAGATTCTGATGATCCAGATGCAGATGGTGATGGGTTAGCTGATGTTGTAGATAATTTGGATAGCCCAGATAATGGAGGGGTAACAGAGGTCACATCTGGCAGCCCATTAGTAAATCCTGATAGTGACGGCGATGGTATTTTAGATGTATTGGATTTGGATTCCGATAATGATGGAATTACAGATATTATTGAAGCAGGTGGGGGAGATGCAAACGGCGATGGGCAAGTAGATTATGATACTCCAGGTGATGCGACTACAATGGCAGATGTCGATGTAGATGGTTATGCAGATGCGGTTGATCCAGAAAATGAAATCACTACTGTTAATGGAGATGGGGGGAATCCTCATCCTAGTCCAGATACCGATTTTGATGGAGTTCCAGACCAGTTAGATCTTGATTCCGATAATGATGGGATAACAGATATTATTGAAGCAGGATCTGAAGATCCAGATGGAGATGGTAGAGTTCCAGTTAATGCTGGAGGTACTTTAGTCACTGATGCAGATAATGATGGGTTAACAGATAATCCAGTTGTAGATACAAATAGTGATGGAGTAGCTGATCAACCTGTGGATGTAGATGTCACAGGAGGAGTAGCAGTTGTTCCTGTAAATACAGATGGAACAGGAAAACCAGATTACTTAGATCTCGATTCCGATGATGATGGGATTACAGATATTATTGAAGCAGGAGGTGTTGATGCAGATGGCGATGGTCATGTTGATTATCCAACACCAGGAGATGCATCTACCATGACAGATGTTGATAATGATGGATTAACAGATGATCTAGTTGTAGATACCAATAATGATGGAGTAGCTGATCAACCTATAGATGTTGATGTGATGGGAGGTGTAGCAATAACTAATCCAGATACTGATCATGATGGATTAACTGATGTTATAGATATTGATGCAGACAATGATGGGATTGTAGATAATATAGAAAGTCAAACAACAACAGGTTATATAGCTCCTTTAGGAACAGATGTAGATGTAGATGGTTTAGATGATGCTTATGATGCAGATAATGATTCTGTTGTAGGTATTGGAGGGGGGACAGGAGTAGCAGTTGTTCCTGTTAATACTGATAATGTAGATACACCTGATTATATAGATTTGGATTCGGATAACGATGGTCAAGCTGATGTTGAAGAAGGGTGGGATATGAATGGAGATGACGACTTGATAGGGGATCTTCAGCCTAGTGGAAATGATTCTGATAATGATGGACTTGATGATGCTTTTGATGTTGATGGAACTTCATCAGTTAATAATGGAGGAGGAACTAATAATGGACAAACGCCAACAGATGGAACAATTTCTAATGCTGATAACCTTTCTACTATAGAGCTGGATTGGAGAGAAGGAGACGCAGATGGAGACGGAGTCGCTGATATTGCAGATTTAGATGATGATAATGATGGTGTTCCTGATGCCGAAGAGGATTTAAATCTAGATGGAGATAATGACCCAACAACCAATCCAACAGATACAGATGGCGATGGTATTCCTAATTATTTGGATTTAGATTCCGATAATGATGGTATTGCTGACTTAACTGAAGCAGGAGGTGTTGATCTTGATAAAGATGGTCGAATTGATACGATGGAAGATGATGACTTAGATGGTATTCCAAATATTATAGATGTTGATTATACTATGGGTACAGATGCTAATAACGATGGAATTGATGATAGTGTTCAAGGTGGTACTGATAGTGATGGTGATGGTATCCAGGATAGCGATGATCCAGACGCGGATGGAGATGGATTAGCAGATGTAGTGGATAATATAGACAGTCCCAACAATGGTTCGATTGTTGAAATTACTTCAGGAACGCCTTTAAAGAATCCTGATAGTGATGGCGATGGTATTTTAGATGTATTGGATTTGGATTCCGATAATGATGGAATTACAGATATTGTTGAAGCAGGTGGGGGAGATATAAACGGCGATGGGCAAGTAGATTATAATACTCCAGGTGATGCGACTACAATGACAGATGTCGATGTAGATGGTTATGCAGATGCGGTTGATCCAGAAAATGAAATCACTACTGTTAATGGAGATGGAGGGAATCCCCATCCTATTCCAGATACCGATTTTGATGGAGTTCCAGACCAGTTAGATCTAGATTCTGATAATGATGGGATAACTGATATTGTTGAGTCTGGATCTGAAGATCCAGATAGAGATGGAAGAGTCCCAGTTGATGTGGGGGAGGCATTGATAACAGATGCAGATAATGATGGGTTAACGGATAGTCCAATTGTAGATACTGATAATGACGGAACAGCTGATCAACCTGTAGATGTTGATGTCACGGGAGGTGTAGCAGTTGATCCTGTAAATACAGATGGAACAGGAAAACCAGATTACTTAGATCTAGATTCCGATGATGATGGGATTACAGACGTTATTGAAGCAGGAGGTGTTGATGCAGATGGTGATGGTCATGTTGATTATCCAACACCAGGAGATGCATCTACCATGACAGATGTTGATAATGATGGATTAACAGATGATCCAGTTGTAGATACCAACAATGATGGAGTCGCTGATCAACCTATAGATGTTGATGTAATGGGAGGTGTCGCAATAACTAACCCAGATACAGATAATGATGGATTAACTGATGTTATAGATATTGATGCAGATAATGATGGGATTGTAGATAATATAGAAAGTCAAACAACAACAGGTTATATAGCTCCTTTAGGAACAGATTTAGATGGAGATGGTTTAGATGATGCTTATGATGCCGATAATGATTCTGTTGTAGGAATTGGAGGGGGAACAGGTACTTCTGTTTCGCTAACTGATACAGATTTAGATGGTTTGTCAGATTGGTTGGATTTGGATTCAGATAATGATGGTGAAGTGGATGCTATTGAGGGGCATGATATGAATGGTGATGGTGTAGCAGATGTAACTCCAAGTGGAAATGATGCTGATCAAGATGGTTTAGATGATGCTTATGATTCAGATGATTCTGCAATTAACCCTACTAATAGTCAGGTTCCTACTGACTTTGCAGATGTGGATCTTCCAGGGGTGGGAGATATGGATTGGAGAGAGTTGGATAACGATGGAGATGGAATCAATGATGTTGTAGATTTAGATGACGATAATGATGGAATTCCTGATTATGTTGAACTTTGTGGTCCTGGTGCTACAGACTTTGTGTGTGTGTCAGACCCATCACTAGATGATGATCAAGATGGAGTGATTAATATGTATGATGCTGATAATTGTACCTTAAATACTCATGGAATATGTGAGGATTTGGATACCGATAATGATGGAATTCCTGATGTTTTTGATTTAGATTCAGATAATGATGGAATAGCTGATATTGTTGAAGGTGGTGGAGAAGATGTCAATAATGATGGTGTTGTTGATAATATAAACCCAGATGGAACATTGTCGGATGATGCAAATAATGATGGTATTTCAGATGATAATAGTTTGCCAAATCCACCAGATTTTGATAACGATGGACAGCCAGATTTTCAAGATTTAGATTCCGATAATGATGGGATTTATGATGTTGTTGAAGACGGAGGTGAAGATGTAGATAATAATGGATTGGTAGATGTTGTGAATCCTGATGGAACATTGTCAGATGATTCAGATGAAGATGGTTGGACAAATACAACACCATCAAATGGTCAAGAAGATACGGATGATGATGGTCGTCCAGATTATATTGATTTGGATTCCGATAATGACGGAATTCCTGATATTGTTGAAGGTGGAGGCGATGATGTGAATAATGATGGAATGATTGATGATTTCAATGATTCAAATAATGATGGTGCTGATGATAATGATATGACAGATGGGTTGTTAGATACAGACGGAGATGGGGTAGCAGATCATGAAGATTTAGATTCAGATAATGATGGAATAGCAGATATCGAAGAAGCAGGAGGGAGTGATGAAAATAACGATGGTGTTGTAGATAACTTTACTGATGCAGATGGAGATGGTTGGGATGATATTGCAGGTACTTCTACTCCAATTGATACTGATGAAGATGGAAATCCAGATTATACAGATTTAGATTCAGATAATGATGGAATTAATGATGTCATTGAGGGGCATCCTTATGAGGATTTAGGAGTGTTAGATCCTGATGGAGATGGTGTAATAGACAATTTAACAGATATTGATGGAGATGGTTGGAACGATGTTTCTGGTTCAAGTACTGGAAATGTACCTGATACCGACGGAGATGGAATACCAGATTATCAAGATGTAGATTCAGATAATGATGGGGTTAACGATGATGTGGAATGGGATATTACGAATGATCAAATAGGTTTTGACGATTGTGATCAAGATGGGGTTCCAAATTATATCGATGCGGATTTATGTGGTATCTCTATTCCAGAAGGATTCTCACCAAATGGAGATGGAGTCAATGATTTCTTTGTCATTGACGGAATGGAATATTACCCTAATTCTAAATTAGTGATTTTAAATCGATGGGGGAATAAGGTCTATGAATCAACAAATTATCAAAATGATTGGGATGGCAAAAATATGTTTGGAGTAAGTATTGGTGGCGACGATCTTCCTATAGGAACATACTTCTACATCTTTGAAGCAGAAAGACAAGATGAAAAGGGGAATGATGTTGAACCAACCAAAGGTTACGTTTACTTAAATAGATAAAAAGTTTCAAGGTAGTGTTGCTATTATTAGCAATACTACTTGATTAAAACAAAAAGTTATGAAAAAGCTACTGATATCAGCATCATTATTACTGACAGGGATTATAACCTTTGCACAACAAGACGCGATGTTTACACATTATATGTTTAACACCTTAGCTGTAAATCCAGGTTATGCAGGGAGTCGTGATGCGTTAACAATTACAGGTTTGCATAGAAGTCAATGGGTTAGTTTTCCAGG